>JASFLV010000122.1:0-8196 GCA_050117915.1 Thioalkalispiraceae bacterium
ATGTTTGTTTGTAGTAGTGTCTATCCAGTTGCTCGGTTGGCCAGAGAGATAAGCAATCACCAGAGTGACAGCGATACTTAACGTGGCAAAGGTTTCAATTAGCAAGATTAATAGTGCAGACCAGGCAGTTGGGTAGTCAAAAAATACCTGGCCGCTTGCCATCACTGCCAATGCAATAATTAAAAATACTGCGACACCACTGATCATAACGGCGCGTAACAGAAATCCTTGTGGTAAACCGGCTCGACGATGACCCACCAGGCGCATCACGACACCTGCTGCGGCCAATAGTGCTGCAGCCTGAAAGGCCCCGCCAGGCGCTTGTGCGCCAACCCATAGTAAATAACCACTAAACACGATTAACAGTGGTACGATAACGCGTGTTAAACCCAATAAAATAAGGCCCGCTGTTGGATACTCTCTGTTTGCTGGCGCGAGTGCCATGACACCAAAACCGGCCGCGAGCAAAACCGCAAGCTCCAGCATGGTGTCGTAGGCACGAATATCCAGTAGCACGCCGGTCACGGGGTTAGTTACACCGGTTTCAGGTAAGCGTTCAAATATCTGCTGTGCTAAATCAGACTGAGCACCTGACATCAGAGATGCCAACAAGGCAAGGCTCAGAGCCAGCCCCAGCAAAATGAATAGCACGCCAAATGGAATAGATTTAAAAAGTCTTGTGAGTTGACGCTCTTGTATTGGTTGTTCAGTCGCGGGTTTGTTGTGGCGCGCAACGGCGGACAGCAGCAGGGCACCGGTTAAGCCCGCACCAATCGCAGCCTCGGCCAGGGCGACGTCCGGCGCCTTCAGACGTACCCAGATAAGTGCTAATAACAAACCAAAAGCAATGAATAAAATGACCGCGCGGCGCAAATCCCGGCTATTCAATGAAAACCATGCCAGGGCTAGCGCCGATACGATTAATATTACATCCAGAACTGGCCAAATTAATTCGGTCATGATTGCCGCTCTTTTCGGCGTGTGTATTCGGCGATTAATTGCGCACTGGTCGCACCAGAGGCGATCACTAATAGCCAGACTAAAAACAATTTGGCTGCTACGATTAAATCACCTGCCAGTAGCATGATGCCCAGTAACAGTAGCCCCAGGCCTAAGTTGTCGGCCTTAGTCAGAGCATGTAAGCGTGAATACAAATCAGGTAAGCGCAATAAACCGATGCTGCCAGCGATAAAAAACACTAACCCACTGATAATCAATATCGAGGCCAATAATTCAATCATCAGAATCCACCTCTTGTATCTGCTGACGGGTTAGTGCTATCACCGCGACGGCGGCGAGTAAGGCGAGAATCAGTGCGACGTCAACCGCCGCTGGCAGGTTCATCAGTTGCGAAAACAACACCAACAATGCCACGGCGGTGGTGCCCACTAATTGCACTGACAGCATGCGATCCTCATTAGTGGGGCCAAGAAAAACGCGCACCAGACCGAGAAAAAAACTGATAGCCAACACCACAGCGGCCAAAGACAATAAGTTGAATTCATTCATCGTTATTTCCTGTAGGTTTGAAGATGGCTAATACCTTGTTCTCAAGCTTCGTTAATTCTTTTTCCACTTCGTTATTGGAACTCAGTGCGTGAATTTCGATCTGATCACCCTGCATTTGCACACATAAGGTACCAGGTAGCAAACTGATGCTGTTGCAAAACAGAATTCTTGCCATCGGTTGCTGAATGTGTGTTTGGTAGTAATAAAAATGCGGCTGAATATTCATTCTCGGTGGTAAGGTTCGGCGTGCCACATCAATACCGCCACGAATTGACTCATAAATAAAAAATACGATGAAACTGATCAATCCTTGCAGACGAATGCTGACAGGGATTCTATCCATGAGGGATTGACCGACCAGTGTGGCAGCAACTACTACCGGCAAGCCCACTGTCCAGGAGTCTGCCGAGCCGTTGCTTAGCAACCACCAAAGCGCGCTAAATATCGTTGCCAGGATGACTGTCAGCATGTCGAATCTGCGCATCAACTAACGCCGCTTATCTGTTCTGGGTGCTGGCATGCGTGCCGTTGCCGCCTGGGGCTTGGCAGATTTGGAGCCAAGCACGAGTGTTTTTGTTGCCAGGGCTACGATAAAGGCAACGATGGCAAGTTTAATAAGAACAATTGTTGCAGTTACGCCCAGTATGATCATGGTTGATAGTGTCATTGCTCGTTCTCCATTATACGAATATATCCTTGAAATCAAAGATATATTGCTATCAAAGGTGATAAGCCATTAACAAAAGCGGTCATATTCCGCTACCGCTTGCTGCGATGAACACTCAGTCTGCTCAAGACTTACTATAGGGATTAATAAAGCTAAGATAAATTCGAAATATAAAATAATATACATCGAAAATTACGAAGTATTGTTGTTGCCAATGAAACTCTATTGAGCACAAAGGCATTAGCTGGGTTCAGAATAACGTGAGACCGTTCGGTCCCTATCTGCCGTAGGCGATTGAGATTTGAAGGGAGCGACTCCTAGTACAATAATCGGAGTAACACGTTGCTGATTGTCAAACGCTGGGGTGTTCCGGTTCTATCGCCAGTAGCATTGCCGGGTAGCGAGTAGAGCGTTTAGACTTTCTATACTCAAGTTTTTGATAAATAAAAAGGCCGGGGAGGAATGACCCCGGCCAAGGTTTTAGAGATTTGGAGAACTCTGGGAGAGGAACGTTACATGGCTCTATTGTGGGCTTCGCTCTGCGCATGACGTCGTTTTTCCCGCGCCTGACGACGCGGTGCACCATAACGAAACTCAACTGCGGTCATGATCAGACCTATGATCATCAGTAAAAACACAAAGACGGCTATGAAGAGGAGACTTTCATCACTCATTGTTTACCTCCTTTGGCGCTTAAAGCGGCCAATTTGAAGTAGATGCCAAAGGCGAGAATGGATGGCACCCAGATTGCTGTGAACAGGCCTTGCGTAGCATAGCCATTAAAGTAGGAATAGCCTGACACGAGAAATGAAATAGCAACTGCGAGTAGAATAAATATATCTGACAACTTAAACATTGGTTTTACCTCCTTGCTCATTAGATGAGGGTCATTGCGGTGACTGGCAACGTGAATCAGAAATCCTCAAAGCCAAATGCCGCGAGTAACAATCCAGCAATTACCACCCCGCTCGGTATTCTCAGACCGCTGATGCCATACACATCGATAATCGATGGGATGCCTGGCAACCAGCCCACTGCCAGCCAAACTAGGTTAGGCAGTGCGATGATTAGACCAAACAAGCCGATCGCGCGGCGGATTGTTGATGGAACTTTGTATCGTGTTTTCATCGTTTCATTCATGTGTGTATCTCAACGAAGTCATATCCATGCTCCAGCAGGCCTGGTTGTTATTCAGGCCAGCCCATATAATTCAATTGCTTCGGATAATTTCAGGAAGGCGGCAATGTTGGCGCCTTGCTTGTAATCAACACCCGCCTGCGTTGTGCCATGCTCGACACAAGACTCGTGAATGTTGCGCATGATGCGTTGCAGTTCCTGCTCCACTTCATCGGCTTGCCAGGGCATACGCAAGTTGTTCTGACTGATTTCCAGTCCGGATACCGCTACCCCACCGGCATTCACAGCTTTACTCGGTGCCAGTGTTATACTGGCTTCCCGCAGGTAGTCGACAGCCTCACTGGTACAGGGCATGTTGGCTCCTTCAAACACCGCCTGGCAGCTGTTTTTCACCAGTTGCTTGGCATCGGCAAGCTCCAGTTCATTCTGAGTCGCGCAGGCAAAGGCCAGGTCCGTCTCTAATGACCATGGCTTGGCGCGCGCATGAAACTGCCAACCTTCCTGTTTAGACAGGGATTTGAGCGTGCCGCGCTGATAGCGATGCTGCCTGATTTGAGAAAGTTGTTCCTGGGTCAGACCCTGTGCAAAATGTGCCACACCTTGCCGGTCTGACAGCGTGATAACCTTGGCGCCAAGCTCGATGAGTTTTTCGGCGGTATAGAGCGCGACATTCCCGGCACCGGAGATGGCACAGGTCTGGTCTGCTAGACCCGCATCCTTGTGGGCCAGCACCTGTTCGGCAAAATAAACACAGCCATAGCCGGTTGCTTCTTCCCGGAAGCAACTACCGCCAAACACGGGGGCTTTGCCGGTCAGGACGCCACTGAACTTGCCAGTAATCGTGCGATACTGATCGAATAAATAAGCTATTTCCCGGGTGCTGACACCGATATCCCCGGCCGGGACATCGGTCTCTGGTCCAATGTGGCGTGCCAGTTGGGTCATGAAGGCCCGACAAAAGCGCTGTATCTCTGCCTCGCTTTTACCGTGAGGATCAAAGTCTGCACCACCCTTGGCACCGCCCATGGGTAAGCCGGTCAGACTGTTCTTAAATGTCTGTTCAAAGCCGAGAAAATACAACACGCTCAGATTGAGTTTGGGATCCAGTCTCAACCCGCCCTTATACGGGCCCAGTGCGTTATTAAACTGGACGCGATAACCGCGATTGAACTGCATTCGGTTGTTGTCATCCTGCCAATTCACCCGGAAGCTGACGACCTGGTCGGGTTCAGTCAGATAATGCAGGGCTTGGTACAGACTCTCCGACTTCTGCTCGTTGACATAAGGCATGATATCTTCGCTGACATCGCGCACACTCTGGTGAAATTCCGGCATGCGCGGATAGCGTGCTTGCAGTGACGCGACTATGTCATCGACACCGAATCTTGCGGAATGTTTATTAAACAATTTGGTTAACATCATCAGTTCCTGGTTGTTTAAGTTATTTTGACCTCGTTAGTAGTCATTACCATTGTTCGTTGAGTGCATGGCGACGACTGTCAGCGCTGCATATCTCGATAGCTGTACCAGGTGGCATAACCCAGTACTGGGAAGATGATTAACAGTCCTATTAGTAGTGTGGCGATACCAATCGCCGTCAAGGTAAAGATCAGGCCTGCCCAAACGAGCATAGCGCCGGGCTGCTTGACCACTGTCTGCAAGCTGGCAATCAGGGCCGGTATCATTTCACGCTTGCCATCGACAATCATGGGCAAAGACAGCGCACTGGCGGCAAAAATTAAAAAGGCAAACAACAGGCCGACTACAGCCAGTGGCGCGATAACCCGCCAGCCCTCCGCGCTGCTTAAGGCAGTGCTGAATACGGATATGTCTATCGACAGCTGGCCGTAGTAGACCGCGACAATCAGACTGAACAAACGAATCCAGGCAACGGTAAGGAGCAACATGGTCAACAGGTAAACCGCGAGTCGACCTTTGTGGTCTATGAGCGTCCGCAGATGCTTTGCCAAGCTGAATGCCTCACCCGTCTCGTTTTGTCTGGCAATGACATAGAGACCGGTGGCCAGCAGGGGACCAATCATTAGCATGGCGACCAGGAAGGTCAGGCTCAGCTTGGGTTGCAGGGTTGCTGCGTAACCCAGTCCTGTTCCAGCCAGCACAAACAGCAGGCCGTAACTGAGACTAAGCAGCGGTGCCGATAAAAAATCATCCAGCCCCAGTTTAAGCCAGTTGAAAGCGGCATGTGCCTTGAGTGATCGAACGGCGGGGACCGTCGTGGCGCTGTATTCGCTGTGCTCCATGTCGTAACTGTGATTCATGCCCGTCTCCTGGTGTCTAATTTTTGTCAAACAAATCTGTATTGAACAGGGGATTTGTTTGTATAGACCTAAACAATAGTTAAACAATTCCCATTGGGAAAGTATTTGAGACATAGACATTATGTCGACACTTATGTTTTTTGTTCTATTGGTGCATTAATATCATTGATATTCAGTGGCAGCCTGGGGACAGAATCCGGTAAAAGCCAGCGCGGGCAGACTACAGACGAACTCAGTGTTCAGGGCAGCAGATAGTTTGGTAATACGGAGTAGTGTAGAGAAATTAAAAACGGTCAGAGAACAATTTGTCCTGATAGAGTATTTTTCGATTAGACGATATGTTTTTCTATTTTTAATGCGCCGTGAAACACGCTTAGAATGTCAATAGTGTCCTTCTGCTTTACTAGATAAGTAATTCTGAGCTCAAAATGCCCTATCGGGACGGCACAACAGACGTTATCTTTGAACCCCTTGATTTCATTGCAAGCCCCGCTGAGGGCGCCCCCACCGCGCAGGAACTCAATCCCTTATCATCGCGTGTTACTTCGGGCATCTATGTCGTGGGGTCAATGATTATAAGGTTTGTTATTCGAAACCATCCGCGTCACTATCGCTATACCCCCTGGTCTTTACTTCGGTAACTCGCGGATAACGCATTCTGGTTGATGGCGTTGCAAGCAACCCAGCACCGATTGCACCGGCAACGTCTGATAATATGAAAATCACGATTGCCGTGAATATTGATGGAAAACCGGTGAGTGAACATAATCCGGAAATGTTCAGTGTAACCACTGAAGAGCAGGGTAAAGACCAAGAGAACTGGTTCAGCAAAGTTTGAGGATAGTTTTGAACTCGTATGGCGGCCAACAATGTTGGTGTATTGTCAATGTAATTTGATGACTTCTGATTGAGCCCGAGCGGTTAGCTTTGCTATTTTAGTGCTGAGAATTTTTTAATGATTAAATCATCATTTATTCTGCCGTCTTATTAACTAATCCCTCGTATGTAACTATTTTAAAACCATTATTTAATTATGTTACAAAATGTCTCGCAATATTCACAACTTCACATCACCTACATAAAATAGCGCCACCCCCAACGACAAAAAACAGGAGTAAGCTATGGCTTATGCAATTGTCATCAATCTGGATAGGGATAACAATCCAGCGGAAGTGTGTTCTGAACTATGGAATACGATCAAGGAGTGTATGCTGAGTGTTGGTTTTTTATACATTAGGAATACATTCACCATCAATCTGCCAGGGCAGGAAGCTTGCGAGCTGGCCAGAGAAACAATTGAAAACATCGAATCCCATCTAGATTACTATGACAGACATATCCATCGCTATTTAAAAGACTTTTACGGATTTGATATTGCCGCAACGACGAACCTGTTAACACCCGCAACGGAAAAGATAACTCTACAAGAAGATGTATTGGAAGATAATCTTGTCTGAGGTGTTAAAATAATCAGGGGCTGAGAACAATCGCCTCTTATAATAAAATTAATTCTTCCCTGACCCTTTTCGCTACCCACAATGTATTTAGCGGCTTGTATCGGCACTCTTTATTAACAGTTCGAGGCTATTCTGATAGGAGCGGTTTTCCTCTTCAATAGATCGACGCACTCGTTCTGCTGCCTCGATGAATTTTCTCTGCTCAGAATCATGATTATTTTCATTGGTTGATTGATTTTCATTGTCGAGTAACTTTTTCTGCAACTCTGACAAACGGATATTATGCTGTGAAGTCAGTGCCTTGATCTGAGCAGCAATTTCCTTCGATACGCTATTACTGGAATCACGAGCCACTGATGAAATTTGAAAGCCGGCGAGTTTCTCTGCAGTCACAAAGCCTGCGCTGAAACTGAATATTATCAGTCCCAGAGCCCAGATAATCAGGTGGTTCTCAAACTTATCTTTGATATTCACTATTTCATTACCATAATCAGGTATTATATATTTCATTCCTTTGTAAAATACGCCCGATCAAGGTTATGGGTCTCTTCATGGATCACAATATGGCAACAAAGGTAAATGCTAGTAACAGCGTTTGCGCCAAGAATTAACATATTGTAACCGATTGAGGGGGGATTCTTACCAACATGATAAAGAGTACGATGACAAACATATCCATCGGTATCTAAAAGACTTTTGCGGACAAAAATTTAGACTTCCAGAAGTCCTCTAATCTGATTACGCAAAAACTGATTTTCATCTTCTAATACAGCGATACAATGGGAGAGTTCTTTATGACTGCGACTCAAAGTGCTGAGTTTATCTTTCACCGCAGCAATTTCAATCACATTACTATCACTATCCAGTCCTGCAAGTAAGGATTCGAACTCTTCAGTTTGCTCCTCCATAATTGTTTTAAGCTCATTTATCTCTTCCTCGGCGTCCTCCTTAATCTCTTTTAGTTTTAAGCGTTTTACCAGGTAACAGTCCTGGATAATTCTTCTGAGGTTAGCGCTAAGATTAGCCCAAAAATTATCTTCTCTTTCTGTGTTGCCAAGTAATTCCTTTTCGAGCTCAAGATATTTTTTTCTAAGAAGAAGGCAATCGGGTTCAATTATTTCAGTATGTTGTCGGTCGCTGTCCTGAT
>JASFLV010000123.1:0-8166 GCA_050117915.1 Thioalkalispiraceae bacterium
CGATATCCTTGATCTCTGATAAGGGTGGTAATTCATCGAGGGACTTCAGGTTAAAGTAGTCGAGAAACTGTTTTGTGCTGGCATAGATAGCCGGTTTGCCGGGCACATCACGATGACCAACAATGGTCACCCACTCACGTTCCAGCAGGGTTTTCATGATTTGTGTGCTGACACTGACACCCCGGATCTTTTCAATTTCACCGCGGGTAATTGGCTGTTTATACGCAACCAGAGCAAGGGTTTCTAACAAGGCACGGGAGTAACGTGCCGGCTTTTCTTCCCACAACTTGGAGATCCATTCAGAAAAGTCCTTGCGCACCTGAAAGCGGAAACCTGAGCTCACTTCTTTTAATTCTACACTGGATTTGTTTTTGTCATAGTCTTCACCCAATAGTTTGAGTGCCTTACGTAATAATTTTTTATCCGGCACTGCATCTTCAGGAAAGACTGACTGCATTTGATCAAGATTCATGGGCTTACTTGATGCCATGATCAGTGCTTCTAAAACTGGTTTTAACTTTTTCTCGTCCATCTTACTTTATATATGTTAATTGATTTTAGTCATTAATTCCGGTTTACGATCACGCTTCCTGGGATCCAGCTTTACTGCCGGCTGCTTTCACATGAATTTGCCCAAACGACTCAGCCTGGACCAGCTCAATCAGCGATTGCTTGATTAACTCCAGCACCGCCAACAGAGTCACCACCACACCGGCCCTGCCTTCTTCCGGGGTAAACAACCTGGTGAAATCAGTAAAGTTATCCGCTGACAATGTCTGCAATACTACTGACATGCGTTCTCTGACCGACAGTGGTTCCATCTGGATATGGTGGTGAGCATAATTATCTGCCCGCACCAGGACATCACGCAACGCATAAACCAGGTCTTTCATTTCCACACGCGGCGGTAATTTCACAACCTTACGATCCGGCACGCTAAGCTCAACCGGATTGAGGTCCCGCTCAACACGGGGTAATTCGTTCATGTCCTGGGCTGCCTGTTTAAAGCGTTCATATTCCTGTAAGCGTCGCACCAGTTCCGCACGGGGATCTTCTTCATCGTCTTCTTCGACAGGTCTGGGCAGTAACATACGTGATTTAATCTCGGCCAACATCGCTGCCATTACCAGGTATTCTGCCGCGAGCTCAAGATGCAGATCCTTCATCAGCTCGACATATTCCATGTATTGCCGGGTAATTTCGGCAATCGGAATATGCAGAATATCGAGATTCTGGCGCTTGATGAGGTACAGCAACAGATCCAGAGGACCTTCGAAGGCCTCAGACAGGAATATTTCCAGGGCGTCAGGGGGAATATAGAGATCTTTTGGGAGTCGGGTATACGGTACCCCTTGCACTACCGCAAAGGGCATTTCTTGCTGTTCAGGTGCGCTTTGCTGTTCAATCTCTGTCATCTGGGTCTATGCTACCTTAGTTGGGCGCCTTTGTCCCACTTGCGGAAGGTTTTTTAATTCTCTATTTTTCAATCAGTTATATCATAGCGCGGGGTTATGGCTAATATTCCAGCCCCATTGCGGCACGCACCTCCGCGAGTGTCTGCCGGGTCACGTCGCGGGCCTTTTCACTCCCTTCATGAATGATATTCTTCACCAGCCCGCGATCTTCTTCGTACTCCTTGGCCTTTTCCTGAATGGGCGCCAGCTCTGCCAGGACGGCATCAATGACCGGCATCTTACAATCGATGCAACCGATTCCGGCCGAGCGACAGCCTTCCTGTACCCAGTTTTTGGTTTCATCATTGGAATAGACCAGATGAAATTGCCAGACCGGGCATTTTTCCGGATTACCCGGGTCGGTACGGCGGACTCGTGCCGGATCAGTTGGCATGGTCTTGAGTTTCTTGGCAATGCTATCCGGTGACTCCCTGAGCGCGATCGTATTGTGATACGACTTCGACATCTTTTGACCATCCAGACCGGGCATCTTGGAGGATTCGGTCAACAGGGATTCCGGTTCTGGCAAAATGACCCGGCCGCCCCCTTCCAGGTAACCATACAGGCGCTCCTTGTCAGCCAGGGTGATGTTCTGCTGGGTATCCAGCAGCGCGCGAGCTGTAGCTAATGCCTCGTCATCTCCCTGCTCCTGGTATTTCTTGCGTAACTCGTTATACAGCCTGGCATTTTTCTTTCCCATCTTTTTGACAGCGGCTTCGGCCTTTTCCTCATAGCCGGGTTCACGACCATAGATATGGTTAAAGCGTCGGGCGATTTCACGGGTGATCTCAACATGGGCGACCTGATCTTCTCCAACTGGCACCAGACCCGCCTTATATATAAGTATGTCGGCACTCTGCAGTAACGGGTAACCGAGAAAGCCGTAGGTCGCCAGGTCTTTTTCCTTGAGCTTCTCCTGTTGATCCTTGTAACTGGGAACCCGCTCCAGCCAGCCTAACGGGGTAATCATCGACAACAGTAAATGCAACTCGGCATGCTCCGGCACTTGTGACTGCAGGAACATGCAGGCCGAGCCGGGATTCACGCCCGCCGCCAACCAGTCTATGACCATGTCCCAGACACTTTCGCCTAACACCGAAACATCTTCATAATGAGTAGTCAAGGCGTGCCAATCCGCAACAAAAAAATAACACTCATATTCGTGCTGCAGCTTAATCCAGTTTTTTAGTACACCGTGATAATGCCCAAGATGTAGGGCACCGGTGGGACGCATACCTGAAAGTACCCGTTGTTGTTGATTGGGTAAATTAGCCAATGAATACTCCATTATCGAGATTTGAAAATTGCGGCATTATACCGGACTCATTCTGATTTCGCTTACTCTTGCAAAAAGGGAGTCGGATCGCCACACCCTTCCCGGATGACTCTGGGCTCATGCTCAGTCAAATCGACAACCGTGGTCGGTTCCAGGCCACAATGACCACCATCGATGACAAGATCAAGCGCATGTTCGAGCTTGTCCCTGATCTCATCGGCATCGGTCATCGGTAAACTTTCATCAGGAAGAATCAACGTGGTACTCATCAGGGGTTCATTTAATTCTTCAAGCAAGGCCTGCACGATCTTATTGTTCGGGACCCGGATGCCGATGGTACGGCGTTTGGGGTGATAAAGGCGTCTTGGCACTTCACGGGTTGCTTTTAATATAAAAGTATAGGGACCTGGAGTATAGGCATTCAAAAACCGGTAAACGGCATTATCGACCTTGGCATAGGTGGCAATTTCCGATAAGTCTCGGCAGACCAGGGTGAAATTGTGTTTATCGTCGACCCGACGAATCGCATGGATCCGGGCCAGCGCCTTTTTATCGCCGAGGTGGCAACCCAGCGCATAAGCAGAATCAGTGGGATAGGCAATCACCGCACCCGCGCGAATCATGTCCACTGCCTTGGCAATCAGACGTGGCTGGGGATCCTCGGGGTGAATTTCAAAAAACTGACTCATGCCTGATCCCGTCAGCCAGAACTAGCTTGCGGCATACCAGTCAGGGTGTGTCCATACTGGGCGGCAGCTATCAGGCAGGGCCGGTAAACGGCGCGGATCGGCATAGGCTGTTTCACTTCCGTGATAATCTGAGCCTCTCGAGGCATACAATCCAAAATGTTCAGCGACCTGGGTAAAATGCTGAATGTCACTGGTACTGTGACTTCCGGACACGACCTCGATGCCAACCCCACCACAATCACGAAATACCCCTAGCATTTGTCTCATTTTAGTCGCTGATAACGGGTAGCGCGCTGGATGGGCAATTACCGCCAGCCCCCCCGCCTCACGGATCCAGGCCACGACTTCTTCGAGTCCTGCCCATTCACCCGCTACATAACCCGGCTTGTTGCGGACGAGGTATTTCTTGAAGACCTTTTTCATATTCTGCGCATACCCCTGTTCCACCAGAAAATGGGCAAAATGTGTGCGGCTCAGAATATTTCCCTGAGTGATCCGTTTCGCTCCCTCAAGCGCACCGGGAATACCGGCCTTTTCCAGTTTGCGGGCAATTTCCTCTGCCCGCCAGCGGCGATAGTCCTGTAATTTTTTTATTCCCGTCTGAAGTTGCAGATTATCCGGATCAATGTGTAATCCAACTACATGGAGAGTCTGCTGAGCCCAGGTCACCGAAATCTCAATTCCTGGCACGAATATCAAATTTGCATCATTTGCGGCAGCCATCGCCTCAGTAATACCATCGGTGATATCATGATCGGTGATAGCCAGCACCTCGGTGCCGCATTCCCGGGCGTGGGTTACCAGCTCCGTAGGAGAAAGAGAGCCATCCGAGGCTGTGGTATGTGTGTGTAAGTCATACATATCTATCATAGGGACGCTAGTGTATCCGAATATTATCAATCTGTCTTTGAAATGCTCTCTATGCTACATTTTGAAACCTTTAGGAAATAGGTAATGAAAGACTCGCGCCAAACAGAAAACACATTATCAGCAGGAAAATATTTCAATTGCGATATCGACATTATCCAGATGAAAGATGAAATTTCCGTAACTGCCAAGCAAAACCATGAGCAACAATTCCCTGCTGAACTTGCTGGATTTATCGAGGTCATAACCCATGCATTCACTGCAGAGATCAAGGCTGAGCTCGACATATCAAATCCTGGTCGGGCCTGGTGGGTATTCAATCTGAATGATGCAATTATTGCGACATGTTCTCATGACCCAAAACGAATGGAATCAATATTTGAACAAATAGTCTTTCGTCTGCCGGAGAATGCCCCGGATAATTTTACCCAAGGGATGCAGCAAATGGATAACATCGATTATCCCGAGCATGTCCGCACTAGTATGCAGACCTGTTTTCAACTAATCAATCAACCAACCTTACACTAGTGGTTTATTTATGAAGTTAATATTTGATTTTTTTCCAGTCGTCTTTTTCTACATCACCTTCAACTATTTCAAGGAAAGCGAGGGCCAGGTCCAGGCTATGATCATCGCGACCGCGGTGTTAATGGTAGCCACTGTCATTCAGGTCGGGATCAACTGGTTTAAAAATCGCAAAATTGAAAAAATGCATATTATCGTCCTGATCATGGCCCTGGTCTTTGGTGGCGCAACGATCTATTTTCAGGATGAAAGCTATCTCATCTGGAAAGTGACCCTGGTAAACTGGTTATTTGCTATCGTCTTCTTTGGCAGCCACTTCATCGGCCATACGCATATCGTAAAACGCATGATGCAAAGTGCGGTTCAGTTACCTGAGCCGGTATGGGACAGACTCAGTTATATGTGGATTATATTTTTCATTGCGTTGGGGGCTATTAATTTGTTTGTTGCAGAACATGTCGATTTTGATACCTGGGTCGACTTTAAATTATTTGGTCTATTAGGACTCACCCTGGTGTTCATTGTTCTGCAAACCATCTATTTGTCGCGTCACATTAAAGAAGTCAAGGAAAGTTAAATGTTGTATGTTATTACAGGCACGGATAATGAAAATAGCCTGGATCAACGCCTGAGTGTCAGGCCCGAACACCTGCAGCGCCTGCAACAACTCCAGGACCAGGGGCGTCTGGTCATGGCAGGTCCCTTCCCTGCGATTGATAGCGAAGATCCAGGAACAGCAGGTTTCACCGGCTCAATGATTGTGGCTGAATTTGATTCGCTTGAAAAAGCCGAACTGTGGGCCAATTCAGATCCCTATATCGAGGCAGGCGTGTATCATTCAGTAACAGTCAAACCTTTCAAACGTGTATTACCCTGATCATAATCTGGTAGCACTGAAATTCACCACCAATCTGGGAAATAAAATGAAATTACTTAGCAAATATCTACTCATCTTCACCACTCTTCTTCTCGCTGGCAATAGCCTGGCTGAGGAAGTTGTTGCCACTGTGAATGGTGAAAAAATCACGAAATTCCAGCTTGAGCAACATATCAAGTTACTCGAATCGATGACCAAGCAAAAAGTCGATGATCAGGCTGCGGCGTTGAATGATCTCATTGACCGTGAAATCATTCATCAGGAAGTCAAAAGAAAGAAAATCGATCAAAACCCCGAGCTTGTCTACATTGCAGAGTTTCAAACAAGGGAGTTATTCAGTAAGGCCCTGTTCAAACAGTCTGAAATTGGTGAACCAGTAACTGATGCCGAGATCAAAAAACTCTATGATGAAAAAATCAAAACACTGGATTTAAAAGAATTCAAAATAAGCCACATCCTGATCAAGGGCTCTGAACCCGATGGTGAAAGCAAGGCAAAAGCCATTATTGCCGAGCTGGATAAAGGAACAAAATTTGAAGAGCTGGCAAAATCAAAATCTCAGGATCCATCTGCAAGCAAAGGCGGTGACATCGGCTGGCTCAACCTGGCACAACTTAGAGGCCTACCCCAGATCGCCCAGGCCATCTCTGAAATGAGTAAGGGGAGTTATAGCAAAACACCGGTCAAATCCAACGCCGGCTGGCACGTACTGAAACTGGTCGATACCCGCAAACAGGAACCACCGACCCTTGAAGATACGAAAAAACGCCTAACCCAGGTTATTCGGCAACAACGTCTTCAGAGTTACCTTGAGAAATTACGTAACAAAGCCAAAGTTGAGGTTAAACTGAAATAGTCATTTCTTGATGGGCCAGGCAAAAATTTGCATCCTTTGCCTGGCCCTTTACCCTCTTTTGTATTCAGTACCTCCTAATAACATGTGAACCAGTTCACATTTTTTTAGCCCGCTTAAACAAATCCCGATGATGAGTTCACTGCAGTTCTAAGCAACATTTCTATCCAAATGAAGAGCAAATACAAATTTCTTGAAATCTTGATTTAGCTTTATTCGTGATCCAGCTCACGCCTTTCCCACCCAAGTCCGATAAACGGCACAAAAGCCGTTATCAATGCCCTCATGCCCCTTACTCTAAGTACGTTAAATAAAGGGGCATCATACAGTTTTCACAAATGTAGCCGTTAAAACTGATAACTATTTTTTCAGGTGCACAAAATGAGACAAGCTTTTTTAAAACCGTACAAAAACAGAGGCTTCAGTCTGCAGGAATTAATGCTGGGTATGGCCATCTTTTTTATCCTGGCGGCATTTGGTATTCCCGGTTACATCGGGTATGTGCGGAATGGTGAGTTGAGTAATTCCACTACTTCTTTGTTTGTAGACATGTACTACGCGCGTAGTGAAGCGATCAAGCGTAAGGAAAAAGTCACTCTGTGTCGCAGCGCTGATGCCATGGCCAACAACCCGGTTTGTGGTGGCGCCAACAATACCTGGTCCGGTGGCTGGATTGTCTTTATCGATCAGGATGGCGACAACCTCTATGACGCTGGCGAAACTTTTTTAAAGGTCGGTGCGCCCCCCAGCGGTAATGTCGAGATAGTGGCAAATGCCAATGCTGATCAGTTCATTGAATACAACACCGACGGTTCCCTCAATATAAATCAGGCTCCCAGTGTTTATGCTGTCTGTGCCGACTTTGATGCTGACGGTGATTATGATGAAGCACGTGGTCGAGAGATCCGCGTAAATCCCATCGGACGACCTGAAATCACGGTTGGCACGATTGCCAGTTGTGATAACCCGGCTTAGGTTAATTGATATATGAACTATCTAACAAAACAAAATGGATCGTCATTAATCGAAATTCTGGTTGCTGTATTTGTTGTCAGTATCGGCTTATTAGGTGTTGCCAGAATGGAGATCTTTTCGACGCAATCAAATTTTGCAGCCATTCAACGTACCACAGCAGCTAATTTTGCCCATGACTTTATGGAAAAGATGCGCGCCAACCCAGCAGAACTCGGTAGTTATGTTGGTTTGACCGTTGGTGATGGAACATTTGCCATTCCCGGTACTGATTGCCGGATAAATAATTGTACTACAGCAGATATTGCCCAATGGGACATATGGGCCTGGGAACAACAATTAATTGGTGCTGCTGAAGCCGCTGCCGGTGCCAACACCGGCGGACTCGATAGCCCCAGAGGTTGCATTACCGGACCAGCCGGTGGTGCCGGTGAATACACCATTTCAATCGTCTGGCGGGGCAGCCAACCGCAACCAAACCCGGCAACAACTAACTGTGGCGAAGGTGAAGGACTGTATGGCGCCAATGAACAATACAGACGTGTTCTAACAATGACATTTTTTGTATCAGATGATGGTGTGATCTAATGTTTGGATTAAAAGATAAAAACGGATTCACGTTACTTGAAGTCATGGTCTCACTGGCGCTCAGC
>JASFLV010000124.1:0-8059 GCA_050117915.1 Thioalkalispiraceae bacterium
AACTCCAGATAATCTCATGCCAGCAAAGAAAAAAACCGCACATAAAAAAGCCACAAAACAAAAGCTAGCGCAGAAGAAAACCGCCAGAGCAAAGCCTGCTGTGAGAAAAGCCATAAATAAAAATATCTCATCCAAATCAAAAAATGCCGCACCAGAAAGTCAGGATATCAGTGACCGACAACAGGTCGAGGAGGCGCTGCGCAAAGAAAGGGATTTTGCCGAGAGTTTAATCGACACTGCACGGGCTATCGTATTGGTTCTTGATCCGGAGGGACATATTGTCCGCTTCAATTCGTATATGGAAGAGCTCTCAGGCTATCACCTCGACGAGGTGATAGGGAAGGACTGGTTTACGACGTTTTTACCTGCCCGGGATCAAAAAAGAACGCGTGCGCTATTTAGCAAGGCAATTGAAGATTTTCCGACCAATGGCAACGTTAATCCAATTGTTAGCAAAGATGGTCATGAACGAATCATTGAGTGGCATGATAAGACCCTCAAGGACGCACAGGGTAATGTAATTGGCCTGTTGGTAACGGGGCAGGACATTACTCGACGCAAACAAGCGGAAGATGAACTGCGAGCTAGTGAAGCGCGCTATCGCTCGGTCATCCAGCAAATGGCCGAGCTGGTTTGCCGTTTTAACCCGGACTTTACCCTGACTTTTGTCAACCAGGCCTATTGTCGATATTTCGGAAAGTCCGAGCAGGCGTTGCTGGGTAAAAGTTTCTTTAGCTTGATTCCAGAGGATAGCTGGGATTCAGTGCGGCAACACTTTGCTTCCTTTACGCCAGATAACGATGTGCAAACTATACAACATCGTGTCATCGAGTCTGATGGCTCAATTAGATGGCAACAATGGACGAATCAGGCATTTTTTGACAAAAATGGAAAAGTACTTGAGTTTCAGGCAAGTGGGGCTGATATTACTGAACGCAAACTAATGGAAGATCAACTGCGTGCTTCGGAGAGTGATTTAAGAGGTGTCCTGGATTCCTTGCAAGATATTTATTATCGGACCGACAAAAACGATTATATTATAAACGCATCACCATCTTCATTGCAGGTGACTGGTTACCTACCTGAAGAGCTGATCGGAAAACCAATTACGCAATTCTGGCGCTACCCGGAAAAACGCCAGGAAATGCTTGCATTGATGCAGGCAAGTGATGGGCTCGTGCAAGGTTTTGAGATAGAAGGCATTCACAAGGATGGCCATTATGTCTGGGGTTCGATCAATGCTCACTTTTATTATGATCAGCAGGGTGAGATCAAAGGCGTTGAAGGCACGATAAGAGACATATCAAAAAGCAAACAGGTAGAACGTGCCCTACGCGAAGAACGTGACAAGACGCAACGTTATCTCGATACGGTAGAGGCAATCATCGTTGCCTTGGATCGACAGGGCCGTATTACGCTTCTCAATCGCAAAGGCTGTGAGATGCTCGGGATTAAAGAGGAGGAGGCGTTAGGAAGCAACTGGTTTGAAACCTGTTTGCCGCAGCCAGAAGGAAAAGAGCTTGTTGAAAAGGTCTTTCATGAGATCATGGATGGCCAGATTGAAAAAGCGGAGTATTTTGAAAATCCGGTCATTACCCCCAACGGCGAACAACGTTTGATCGCCTGGCATAACAGTTACTTGCATGATGAAGATAACAATATCATCGGCACATTAAGTTCAGGAGAAGATATTACTGAGCGTAGACAGTGGGAAGAACAGACTACCGAACTATTAAAACAAAACCGCGAACTCACGCAGCGCATCTTTCAGATGCAGGAAGAAGAACGCCAATACCTTGCCAGGGAATTGCATGATGAATTCGGTCAATGGTTGACGGCGATTCAACTGGATGCACAGAACATTCATAATCTCATTGAATATCCGTCATTAAAAATTGAAGAGAGTATAAACTCGATTATTACCAGTGCCAGACAAATCCATGAGGGAATTCGTAGTTTAATTCACAGCCTGCGTCCTCCTTTATTGGATGAACTGGGTTTGGCGGATAGCCTGAATGAGTTGATTAATCAATGGCAGAAACATAATCCCGATATTGATTGTCAACTTTCCATAACAGGTGATCTGGATAAACTAGGGAAAAATCTTAGTATTACCGTCTATCGGTTGGTTCAGGAGGCATTAAATAATGTCGCTAAACATGCACAAGCGAGCCGTGTTGAGGTAAAATTGGAACGCACGCCAGTTAAATCCAGGCAACTGGATAATCTGCTACTCACCATTGAAGATGATGGCAGGGGTATCGATCCAGATATTACTTCTCGCGGCTTCGGCTTACCGGGGATGCGTGAACGAGTACTATCATCAGGTGGTACTTTCAATGTCAGCCATTCTCGCCTGGGAACCCGGCAAAAGGGGACGCGTATCGAGGCACGCTTTGAAATCAATGCTTAACCTGACAAACATGTAATGAACACCAGTAAACCAATTAGAGTATTTCTGGTCGATGATCATCCGGTGGTCAGGGACGGTTATCGGCGCTTACTTGACAGTAATCCGGATATTGAGGTTGTGGCCGAAGCAGAAGACGGGGAGCAGGCCTGCGAACAATATCCCCAGGTCAATCCTGATGTGGTGGTGCTGGATCTGAATATGCCCGGTATTGGGGGCATCGAGACTATTTCGCGTCTGCGTGCCAAAGATCAGAATGCGCACATCCTGGTTTTCAGTATGCATGATAGCCCGATTATGATTAATCGGGCGCTGGAAGCCGGTGCCAGTGGTTACCTGACTAAGAGCAGTGCTGCCGCTCAAATGATTGACGCCGTACATAAAGTTGCTGCGGGCAAGCCCTTCCTTAACCATCACGTTATTCCCGAGATCATGGATAAACGCCAGCAGGGCAATCCCGATCCGCTCAAGGCGCTTTCCAAGCGGGAATTCGCGGTGTTTTGCCGTCTGGCCGACGGTCATTCCGTCGCTGAGATCGCCAAAGAATTATCCATCAGTCCCAAAACCGTTGGGGTACACCAGACTAATATTATGCATAAACTGGAATTACGTAATGCAGCAGAATTGACGCGTCTCGCCATTCGTGCCGGTGTCACCAAAGCGTAACCGTAGTAAGAAAATTCCTTAGGTCAAAATAAGGCATGACCTTATTGTTCTGTCCTGATAATTCTTTATTCTTGTACTTCAATTTTTTTATAAAAGGCAGTTGGCGAACTCCCTCCCAACTTGATTAGATGGATTTATACAGCCACTGTCGGTCATGGATGACCGAAACTTTTTAGGGTTATTTATCGAACCAGATTGAGGTGGGATTTGCTATGAAAACAACAGAGATGTTTAAATTCAAGAAGTTCCTTCAGATAATTTTCTTACTTTCACTTTTAATCTTTACAATTTTAACGCTTATCCCTGCTACTCCCTAGTCAGCGAGCATGACTAATGGATTTAGAGAACAACCTGCAGGTGCGGATATTTCGAAATGGTCACCCGGTGACACGCTGCCAGGCTAATTATGTCGGGTTATTAGGGATGCAAATCAATGCGGGACCATTGAAGTATCCAAAAGGGACGCACCTTGAGGTTGAGCTACGTCTAACTGAACAAAATGATGAACGACAGTGCAAGTTACCCGCCGTTGTCACAAATCATTCAAGCGATGGGATGGGCTTAACATTTTTAAATCATGATATGCAAACGAATAGTACCTTGCTGGAAATTATTTTAACGCAGGATACCTATGCTTCGACTGCCGAATGATATTGAATTATAGCTACGAGATAGGGCACTCGGGAAATAGAATACGAGTACCTGATATTCCATACCGATCAGACTGATAGTGATAAGTTAAGGTAAATATTACTAACAGAATTTACTGAAAAGATGACTGGAGCCCAGTGGCAGGATTTATCTAGTGAGCGGACCTATCACATTACCTCAGCTTATATCGTCTGCACTCAGTGTGCATCCCGATCCTGTGCTCATAGTTGATGAACGAAGACGGCTTCGATATTGCAATAAGTCCGCGCTGGAATTATTAGACGCGGATGAGAGACAGCTTATTGGTAAGGAAGTGAACGGTGCATTTTTACACTTCGGAACTAGCGCCAATGAAAAACTAGTCTCTTTTATAGACGGCTACTTCAGACATTTTCGAAAAGCAGCCACAATAAAAGAATATGTTCTGGAATCAGAAAGCCATTGGCGCGGCGCCCTAGAGATCAGGATTGAACCCATTCTTCCGGAAGAAAAGAATATGCATGAAGGAGTGCAGTTCGTATTAGTTGTGTTGCGTGATGTGACTTCACAACGGGATTTAAACAACCAACTGCATTATCAGGCAACCCATGATCCATTAACGGGGTTGCTTAATCGGCGCGAGTTTGAAAACAAGCTGGCGGAATTCATACAACATCACAGGCAAACGGGCGTCAGACATACTTTTTGTTTTATTGATTTGAATAAATTCAAGTGTATTAATGACAAGTACGGACACATTGCTGGCGATAACTTATTGAAAGAACTGAGTGAACGTCTTTTGTCGCAGTTGCGTAAGGGCGATGTGCTCGGGCGAATTGGCGGCGATGAGTTTGGTTTAATTCTGGGTGGTTGCCACGACCGAGATGCATTACGTGTTTTGCAAAGCATACAAAATTATCTGTTAAATTACAGATTTTCCTATAAGCAGAAAAATTTCCAGATAACTGCAAGTATGGGTGTGATCGATATTAGCCATGAACACAAATCAGTGCAGGAAATGATCAATATGGCTGATTTGGCATGTTATAAAGCCAAGCAACTCAAGCCAGGAATAGGTGGTATTGTGCAGGTAACAGAATCGGCTGAGAGCAGTGATAAATATTCTGCCTGTATATGACTGGCATGCTGACAGGGAGGCAAATATGGTTGAGACCAGTAAAAATAAACAAACAGAAACGATAATCCTGGTAAAGATATATTACCTGGGTATCGAGATGGGTGTATTTCGTGCCAAGAACATCAAATTTTATGGGCTGCTATTGGAGCCGGGTCCAGTCTCATTTCCAGTAGGTAGCAATATCACAATTGAGTTTCGTAGCAGGGACAAGAAACCCAGGTTTAGCCTGGATGCAACGGTTGTCAGGAAAGTAGAGCATGGGATGAAGGTTGTTTTTGATAACACCCCTGATATGACCAACTCGCGTGACAAGCGTTATGTGAACAAATTAAAACTAACATATGATAAACCCGCGACTGTCACGCGTCTATTTCCAGGCAAGCATTAACCTCATCATCAATATTACGCATAATTTTATTTTTCAGTTCCCTTCGACTATTAACGCGGCAGCGATGGCCGCGTTTTTTTTGATTTGTGCCATGCGTGTTTGTTCGTTCTGTCGGGTGTGGCAGTATCAAGCGCATCTACCGCTCGGCCTAATGGCTAAGTTTCCTGGTCGTGGTCGGCGATAGGGACCCGATCTGCATGACCCAAACCATCAATAACATAGCGATATGATAATCAGAGCTGGCCGGGGTGAAGCGATGGCTGAAGCAACTGTCGATTTGCCCTATAATGCCCACTTTTGCGGCCAGTCCCTTCGCCTGAAGACCGCCCATACAGCCAACACGAGAGATCACTATGTCGAACAGGATTTTCTATACCGAAACTGATGAAGCACCCGCCCTGGCCACCCGGTCATTTCTGCCGATTGTGCAGGCCTTTACCCGCGCGGCAGGGATCGAAGTGGAGACCCGCGATATCTCTCTGGCTGGGCGGATTTTGGCCAATTTTTCCGATAACCTGACTGAAGAGCAGCAGGTCGGTGATGCCCTCAGTGAGCTGGGGGAGCTGGCCAAGACCCCGGAAGCCAATATCATCAAGACACCGAATATCAGCGCCTCGGTACCGCAGTTAAAAGCGGCGATTAAAGAGTTACAGGACAAGGGTTTTGCTATTCCCGATTACCCGCAGGAACCGGCCACGGATGAAGAAAAGAAGATTAAACAACGCTATGCCAGGGTCCTGGGCAGTGCCGTGAACCCCGTATTGCGTGAAGGTAATTCAGATCGACGGGTTGCCGCTGCAGTTAAGGAATATGCACAGAAACATCCACACTCGATGGGTGAGTGGTCAGCGGATTCGAAGTCACATGTAGCCTCGATGCGCGATGGTGATTTTCATGGCAGTGAAAAGTCAGTTGTGATTGACAAGGCCGGGGAGCTGAAGATTGAGTTGATCACAGATGATGGCACTACACAGGTTTTAAAAGAGAAAGTCGCGGTAGTAAAAGATGAAGTCATTGATGCTTCGGTGATGTCAGTCAGTAAATTACGTGATTTTTTTGCGCAGGCAACGCAACAGGCGAAACAGGAAGGGGTATTGTTGTCCTTGCATATGAAGGCCACTATGATGAAAGTCTCGGACCCCATCATCTTTGGCCATGCGGTGGATGTTTATTATAAAGATGTCTTCGAAAAGTACAGCGAGACTTTTGCCAAGCTGGGTGTGGATACTCGTAACGGCCTGGGTGATGTGTATAACAAGATTGCTGAGCTGCCAGCTAAAAAGCGCACACAGATCGAGGCGGACATCGAGGCAGTGTATAAGTCCCGTCCGCAACTGGCGATGGTCGACTCCGATAAGGGGATTACCAATTTACATGTGCCCAGTGATGTGATTGTCGATGCCTCGATGCCCGCCATGATTCGCAACTCGGGTTGTATGTGGGGACCCGATGGCAAGTTGCATGATACCAAGGCGATGATCCCGGATCGGAACTATGCCGGTGTCTACCAGGCGACGATCGATTTTTGTAAACAACATGGTGCTTTTGATCCAACGACTATGGGTAACGTGAGTAATGTTGGCTTGATGGCACAAAAGGCCGAGGAGTATGGCTCGCATGATAAGACCTTCGAGATTCCCGCAAAGGGTAAAGTGCGTGTTATCGATGCCAGTAATCATACCTTGATCGAACATGATGTAGAGCAGGGTGATATCTGGCGGATGTGTCAAACCAAAGACCTGCCGATCCAGGATTGGGTGAAACTGGCGGTGAACCGTACACAGCAAACGGGTCAACCGGCAATCTTCTGGCTGGACAGTGCACGTGCGCATGATGCAAATTTAATTAAGAAAGTTGAAACATATTTGAAAGATCATGATACCCAAGGCCTGGATATCCAGATTATGTCGCCGATGGATGCTACGCATTACACCTTACAGCGCGTCAAGCAAGGTAAAGATACGATTTCGGTAACGGGTAATGTGTTGCGTGATTATCTGACCGACTTGTTTCCTATCCTGGAACTCGGAACCAGTGCCAAGATGTTATCCATCGTACCGCTACTTGCCGGCGGTGGCCTGTTTGAAACCGGTGCCGGTGGCTCGGCACCGAAACATGTGCAACAGTTGTTAGAAGAAAATCACCTGCGCTGGGATTCGCTGGGTGAGTTCCTGGCCCTGGCGGTATCCATAGAAGATATGGCGATTAAGACAGACAACCAAAAGGCCAAAGTGTTGGCGGCTGCATTGGATAAAGCGAATAGTTTATATCTGAACAATAATAAATCCCCGTCCCGTAAAGTGGGTGAGCTTGATACCCGGGGCAGTCATTATTATCTGGCGATGTACTGGGCCCAGGTGTTAGCGGAACAGGATGAGGCGGCAGATCTGAAAGTCCTGTTTATTCCGGTTGCCCAGCAGCTTAGAGATAATGAAGACAGGATTGTCGGCGAACTCAATGGCGTGCAGGGCCAACCCGTGGATCTCGGTGGATATTACCGACCTGATAAAGATAAGGTTACTAAAGTGATGCGACCCAGTGCGACGTTTAACGGGGTCATTGATTTGCTCTAACATTACGCTGTTCGTTCAGCTAGCAAACCTCGGGCAAGTTAGGCTATTCTGTTAAGAACAATAAAAACTCAACAGGAGTGTGGTCCTGTATGTTGCGGAACACGACAACCCACTGGGGTGTAATAGCGAGAAGTCTGCACTGGTTGATAGCCGGGTTAATCATCAGCCAGTTTATACTCGGCCCGTTGGCGGAAAGCTGGCGTTTGTCACCCACCAAACTGGATCTGTTTGTCTGGCACAAATCCATCGGTATC
>JASFLV010000125.1:0-7993 GCA_050117915.1 Thioalkalispiraceae bacterium
GTTTCATGACATTGCCAAGGGTCGAGGTGGCAGTCATGCCGAACTGGGTGCAAAAGATGCTTTTACTTTCTGTCAACGACATCAATTAAGTAACTATGATAGCAAGCTGGTCCAGTGGCTGGTGTTAAATCATCTGGTTATGTCTTCCACCGCACAAAAGAAAGACATCAGCGATCCTGAAGTTATCCACGAATTCGCCACCAAGGTAGGAGGGATTGATCGACTCAACTATATTTATCTTTTAACCGTCGCTGATATTCGCGCAACAGGCCCCAATGTCTGGAATTCATGGAAAGATGCTTTATTAAAAGATTTATACAATGCCACTAAACGCGCACTACGACGTGGGCTCGATGATCCGATTCTTGCAAGTGAACATATAGAAGACACTATTTCAGATGCGATCCAGGCCTTGACCAAGGCAGGCTTCGATGAGCATAAAGTCAAGTCACTCTGGCAGGATTTTGATGTTGAGTATTTCCTGCGCCACTCAGCTAATGAGGTTGCCTGGCAAACCAGGGCAATTCTTGGTGAAAAGAAAAAAAATAGCGCCCCAATACTATTAGTCCGTAACCGTGAACACCGTGGTGGTACTGAGATTTTTATATACGTAAAGAATCACGATAAGATACTCGCTCATGTGACTTCAATCCTGGAACAACTAAGCCTGACAATTGTTGATGCACGAATTTTGATTTCTAACAATGATTACCTGTTAGGGTCATTTGTAGTTCTGGACGAAAACGATGAAGCCGTAAAGGATACAACAAGAATCACTGAACTGAAAAAACGGATTAAACAACGCCTGTCTAAACCTGATTCTGATTTACCACCACTGCAACAACACATCCCTCGTCAAACAAAGGCATTCAAGTTCAAATCTGATATACAGTTCTGGGTAGATGAGAAAAACAGTCGAACTGCCATGCAAATCAGTACAGTAGACCGACCTGGTGTCTTATCCAGAATTGCCCGTGTACTCATGCATTGTGAGTTACAACTTCATAATGCGAAAATTGCAACCTACGGTGAGCGAGCCGAAGATATTTTCTATATCACCAATAGTCGCGGAAAAATGTTAGAAACGGACGGCCAGTTTAAGTGTATAAAAGATGCCATACACAAATATCTTGATTCATCAAATTAAAGCGGCAAATCAGGATCCCGGTGCGCCGATCAACTCCAACGCATTTCCATCCGGATCACGACAAAACATTACATTGTCTCTCGATTTACTAACTGTAAATTCTAGACCAGCCTGTTGAACAAGCTGTTTGAGCTCATCGATTGATTCTACTTCAACTGCGATATGACGATCATGTCCTCCATGTGCCGGACGTATTTTCGGATCGGGGTTAGGCAGTTGCAACAGGTGTATCTGTTGATTTCCGACATTCAACCAGGCACCAGGATAACCCAGATCCGGACGCGCTGGATCATTCTCAAGACCTAGCAAACCGCAATAAAAATCGAGCGATCGGTTGATATCATCAACCAGCAGACTGGCATGTAAAATCTTATTTATCTTTACCATCATTCCTGTCCAGTAAAATTCAAATCAAAGAAAGACTCTTTTTCGTTTATGTTGCATTGCAGCCAGATAGGCAGCAATGATGACGATGATGCCACCAATCCACTCCTGAGCATTGAGTCGCTCATCGGTAAGCAAATATGCAGATATGGTTGCTGCAACGATTTCAAAAATTAAAATAACAGCTGAGCGATGTACCGGCATATGTGTAACTCCAAACACCACACAAAATGTCATGAGGGTCATCAAAAAAAGGCCAATCAGTAAAGCAAGATAAATGGTATTCATATTTGCCACGGTCAATGGTTTACCCTGGATAAGAATGATCAGTCCCGCCACTAGTACTACTCCAACCCACGCTGTTGATGTCTTGACCTGGATGCTAATATTTTTTGCCATGTGTACAAACAGGTTAGTCAGCGCGAAGGCTACCCCAGATGATAATGCCAACCAGTCGGCAATTGAGACAGGCCAGGGATAACCGAATTCAGGTGTCCATAGCATCGTCATCGCACCTCCCATTGCTAAAACAATTAGCATCCTCGCCATTAAAGTCAATTCTTCTTTTAGAACAAACCGGGATAAAATCGTTGCCCAGATCGGCGATAGATAAAACAATAAAATGACCCTGACGACCTCGCCTTCGAGAATGGCAAGAATAAACGAAATGTTGCACCAACCACTGCAAATCATTATCGCCAACAGTAAACTAGGGCTGATCAGCAATTCACGAAAACGGCGAATCAAAACAGGCACTGCGATGACAAGCGTACCGATATAAATGAACAGACTTGCCCAGATCCCCCCCAGGCCCTGCCCTTCGAGTATCCGTAGTGGATACCAGAATACCCCCCACAGGGTTGCAGCAACAAGTAAGCAGATTACCGGTAAAGTCGAGGTGTGTTGTTGTTGCTCATGCATTATAATTGCCACAAATTAGCAACAAGAACATATCCACAAATGAACCCAGATCTTTCACGATTACATGCATACCCGTTTGAAAAACTCGCCCGTTTAAAAGCTGATTGCTTCCCGCCTGCTGATCTCGAACACATACCTTTGAGTATAGGCGAACCCAAACACCCCGCTCCAGATTTCGTTTTGCAAGCTTTGCGCAAAAATCTGGCAAGCCTCTCCAGCTATCCGATGACCAAAGGGATGGATCACTTACGTGAAACAATCGCAGCTTGGCTAAGCCAACGTTTTAAACTGAAAAATGACCTAATCGATCCTCAACAACATATTTTACCTGTCAATGGCACTCGTGAGGCCCTGTTTGCGATTGCACAAACAATTATAAATCGAACTGAGAAACCCCTGGTCTTGATGCCAAATCCGTTTTATCAGATCTATGAAGGTGCCACGCTACTTGCCGGTGCAGAACCATACTATATGAATACAACAGCCGAAACCGATTTCATACCCGATTTCGAGGCGATTAGTGACAAAGTATGGACGCGCTGCCAAATGCTATATATTTGCTCACCGGGTAACCCGACTGGACAGGTAATACCCATAAAGACCCTGCAAAGTTTGATTCAATTGGCAGATAAACATAATTTCATCATCGCCTCTGATGAGTGCTATTCAGAGTTATATTTTGACGAACAACAACCCCCGCCCGGACTGCTCCAGGCTGCTTATGCAATGGGTAACACCAGCTTCAAAAACTGCCTGGTATTCCACAGTTTGTCAAAACGTTCCAACTTGCCTGGTTTGCGATCCGGGTTTGTGGCAGGAGATGCCCTGATCATGGAACAGTTCTATCGCTATCGTACCTATCATGGTTGCGCCATGCCACCAGCACACCAATACGCCAGTATTGCTGCCTGGTCTGATGAAAAACATGTGCAGGAAAATCGCCGACTCTATCGGGAAAAGTTTCAGGTTGTTATCGAGATTCTTGAGGAGGTCCTGCCTGTCACGCAACCAGAAGCCAGTTTCTACCTTTGGCCTGACATAACACATTCCGGCTGGCCCGGCGATGATGAAAGTTTTGCCAGGGCGCTGTTTGATGCAGAAAATGTCACCGTACTACCTGGTCAATACCTTGCTCGTGAAGCGGGTGGAATCAATCCTGGTACGTCAAAAGTCCGCATGGCGCTGGTTGCTGAGTTAGACAAGTGTCGCGAAGCTGCGGTGCGAATTCGTCGCTTTATAGAGAATTGTGCAACAACCGGCTGAATTTCCGATGAAATCAGGCTGCGATCCAAGTAAAATAACCCATACCTAAATAGACAGATTTATCCGGAGTTTAATAAAAATGAGTGACGATTTAAGACAAGTCATCGAAGAGGCCTTTGAAAACCGTGCAGAAATTACCCCCATGCGGGTCGATACCATGGTCAAGGAAGCCATTGAGGAAGTGATGGCGCAATTGGACAAAGGCAAATTACGTGTGGCCGAAAAAAATGATGGTGACTGGGTCGTCAATGAATGGCTCAAAAAAGCGGTATTACTCTCATTCCGCATTCAAGACAATGAACTCATGAAAGGTGGTTTTACAAACTATTTCGACAAAGTCGCGCCGAAGTATGCAGAATATAACTCACGTGACTTTCGAACCGACAACGTACGTGTTGTCCCACCGGCCACGGTCAGGCATGGGGCCTATATTGCTCCAAGTGTTGTGTTAATGCCGTCCTATGTAAATATCGGTGCTTATGTCGATAGTGGCACTATGGTCGATACCTGGGCCACTGTCGGCTCCTGTGCACAAATTGGTAAGAATGTGCACCTTTCTGGCGGGGTGGGCATTGGTGGTGTACTGGAACCTTTACAAGCGGCACCAACGATTATCGAAGATAACTGTTTTATCGGTGCACGTTCTGAAGTCGTTGAGGGCGTAATTGTCGAAGAAGGCGCAGTCATTTCCATGGGCGTTTACATTGGCAAGAGTACCCGCATCTACAATCGCACTACCGATGAAATTACCTACGGCCGTATCCCTGCGGGTTCTGTCGTTGTTTCTGGTAACCTGCCATCCAAGGATGGGAAATACAGTCTTTACTGTGCTGTCATTGTAAAACAGGTCGATGAAAAAACACGCAGCAAAGTAGGCATCAACGAATTGCTTCGTGACATTTAATGTCAGCTGTTGTCATTTTTGGTATACCAAATTGCGATACCGTCAAAAAAGCACGGGATTGGCTTGATAAACGTAATATTGATTACCAATTTCATGATTTTCGCCGTGATGGCTTGACGAATAAGCAGATTAAGTCGTGGCTTACTCAAGTGGATGTTGAAATCTTGCTGAACAAACGTAGTCGCAGCTGGCGTAACTTATCCGAAACAGATAAGTCCCATTTGACAGAAAACAAGGCGATCAAACTGATGTTAAATCAACCCAGCTTAATCAAACGCCCGGTACTGGTTAAAGGCAAAAAGATTAATATCGGATTTGATCCGAAAGACTATCAGTCCCTGTTTAACAATGAGTGAATCTGAAACCCTGCAATTGAGCAAACGACTCATCAGCCGTCCATCGGTGACCCCCGATGATGCCGGTTGTCAGGCGCTAATCGCTGAGCGACTGGAAAAGCTGGGCTTTCAGATTGAACATATGCGCTTTGCTGACACTGATAATCTCTGGGCACGTCTTGGAAGTGAAACCCCGCTATTTGCATTTGCCGGCCATACGGATGTCGTCCCACCCGGCCCTGAAGCCGACTGGCTTAACCCGCCTTTCCAACCAACAATCAAGGATGGCAACTTATATGGGCGGGGTGCAGCGGATATGAAAAGTTCCATTGCCGCCATGCTCACAGCAGTAGAGCGTTTTTTACAAACATATTCCGTGCCTCACGGCAGTATCGCTTTTTTGATA
Organism: Thioalkalispiraceae bacterium; assembly: GCA_050117915.1. Lineage (GTDB taxonomy): Bacteria > Pseudomonadota > Gammaproteobacteria > UBA6429 > Thiohalophilaceae > SZUA-24. The sequence goes on from JASFLV010000125.1 coordinate 5,361, forward strand.
ACCAGTGATGAGGAAGGTCCTGCGAAAAACGGTACTGTCAAAGTCATTGAAGTACTCCAGAACAGAAATGAACATATCGACTGGTGTCTGGTAGGCGAACCTTCCAGTACAACAAAAGTTGGTGACGTTATTAAAAATGGTCGTCGCGGCTCACTGGGTGGCCGCCTGGTGGTCTATGGCCAACAGGGGCACGTTGCTTACCCACATCTGGCAATCAACCCAATTCATGAAGTGACTCCTGCGTTAACTGAGTTATGCCAGTCTAGCTGGGATAATGGTAATGATTTTTTTCCTCCCACTACATTCCAGATAAGTAATATTCATGCAGGTACTGGAGCAACCAATGTTATCCCTGGTGAAGTGACGATTGATTTTAATTTTCGCTTTTCCACAGAAGTCACAGAAGAAGGGTTAAAAAACCGGGTGGAGAAGATACTGGATAAGTATCGGTTAAATTACAAACTAGACTGGAGTTTATCCGGCCACCCATTCATCACTGAACCGGCTGAATTGACTGACGCCACCCAGCGTGCGATCAATTCTGTATGTGGCTATCAGAGTGAATTATCTACGGCTGGCGGCACCTCAGATGGACGGTTTATTGCGCCAACCGGCTCACAGGTAGTGGAGCTGGGCCCGGTCAATGAGAGCATTCACAAAATCAACGAGAATGTGAACATCCAGGAGCTGGATAAACTTTCTGAAATCTACGAAACCATTCTGGTCAATTTGCTAGCAAAATAGTATTACGGTTAATGCTGTTTGTTAAAGTTGTGCAATCCCTCGAACTGGGATGTCATAAAATGTAGTTTTACTCGTAGCAATTAAGTTAGCGCAGCGCACCCTCGATAGTGCGTATCACATCCTGTTCCAGCTCGAGTGCGATTTTTTCAGCCGGGCTACCCGTTGCGACCAGGCTTGGGCGTATAAACAGGATCCGTGTCACCCCTTCTTTGTGTACTAAAGAAATGTGCAAAGGGCACAATGCTAGCATTTGTGGATCGGCGTTACTCACCTGGTTGGCATACCAGCCGTTACAAAAGACCATACTCCGTATCGCCTCGAGATTATTTTTATTGTAATCCTTGCCCCAGCGTTTTTTGAAATGCGCAAGGTTCTTGCCTATGTTTGGCTCAAACACAACATAATAACCATTGTTTTCAAGTGCATTGAAGACCTGTTTGTAGGTATTTTCCAAACGTCCTTTTACCTTTTTTTCATAAATCATGGGCGAATCCGCCCAGCTATTCGCAACCAGGCCCATCAGGGCAATCGTTAATATCAATCTCGTTAGTTTGACCAGGCGATCCATATTAGCTCCTATTTTCAGCTTGCCGGGGTTTTGCAATATTATCACGCAAATAGGTTGGAATGGCTAAACTCGCATCGACTACTTTTCCCTGCGAGCAGGCAATTTTCGCATACGGCAGCATGTCCTGGGCCAGCGGAAACCTTTCTGCAATACTACTCGTTACGTTGACATGCGGATTTTCGGCAAGTTCCTTTTGGTACGTGGCGAAGCCGCTTCCCACTCCGTGCCACAACATGCCGGGTTCGGTGCGCGCGTCTTGTGGCGCGATGACACTCTCCGGAACCATAGCGTGCATCATGTCATTGTCGCCTATAATAAATGCCCCCCAATACACCTCGTGGCGACGCGCATCGAGACAGGCAATCACATTAGTTTTACCATCAAGACGGAAACTCCCCTGGGCAAGACTTGCCAATGAAGATACCGGAATGACTGGCAGGCCATAAGCTATTGCCAAGCCCTGGGTGATACTTGCGCAAATCCGCAGGCCGGTGAAGGAACCCGGTCCTCTGGAAAAAGCAATGGCATCGAGTTGGGAAAATGATATACCAGTCCTTGCCATAGCCTGCTTGATCATTGGCAATATAACCCTGGTATGTTCTTTGGGTACCAGCTCTTGTTCGGACAGAATATCCTCGCCCGACAATAAGGCGACCGAAGCCATTTCAGTAACCGTGTCAATCGCTAACAAGTTCATGCTGTTTCGACGTTATCCGGTTGATAGTAATTATAAAAAGCTTTGACTCTATCAACTGTCTCTGTCTGCGACATGGGCGGCAAGCTTCTTAAAAACGTTTTTCCATATGATTTGGTTTTTAACCGTGGATCACATAACATCAAAACCCCAAAGTCATTAACATCACGGATAAGACGTCCGACGCCCTGTTTAAGCATAATCACTGCCTTTGGCAACTGATAATGCATAAACGGATTCATGCCCTGTTCTTTTATTGCATCCAGGCGTGCCTGGAAAACCGGATCATTTGGTGCCGCGAATGGGAGTTTATCGATAATTACACAAGTCAGCGCCGTGCCGCGCACATCTACCCCTTCCCAAAAACTATTGGTTCCCAGCAAGACTGCATGAGGCGTTTGCCGGAAACGCTCAAGCAAAACATCGCGCGGACTATCGCCTTGGACAAAGAGCGGGTAATTGAGCGTTTTCTCCAGTCTTTCCCGGGCAAGATTCAGTGCACGAAAACTGGTAAACAGAAAAAAAGCATTACCCCGGCTCTCTTTTAAAACTTCTACAGCTTTATCGATAACTTTAAAGGTGTACTCTTCATCATTTGGATCCGGTAGACCAACAGGTGTATATAGC
>JASFLV010000126.1:0-7980 GCA_050117915.1 Thioalkalispiraceae bacterium
TGGGCGATGGTCTCGATACGCGCCTCCGTGGTGGTCGGTGAAACCAGAAAAACCGTGTCCAGCTGCTTGTCAGTGGCATGCTGCTTCAGGCGTTCAGCCTCTTCCGGGGGCAAATCTACTAATAACACACCATCAACACCCGCATCGGTGGCACGGTTCACAAATTCTTCATAGCCCATCACTTCAACAGGGTTTAAGTATCCCATCAGCAAAACCGGGGTCTCGGTGTCTTTTTCACGAAAGGACCTCACCATCTCAATAATCTGACCCAGGCTGACATGGTGTTCCAGGGCGCGCTCCATAGCATGCTGGATGACTGGCCCCTCGGCCATCGGGTCAGAAAAAGGGATACCTAATTCTAATATGTCAGCGCCGGCTGCAACCATGGCATGCATCAGTGGGACACTGAAACCTGGCTCTGGGTCACCGGCGGTCAAATAGGGGATTAATGCCTTACGCCCTGATTGTTTTAGCTGCTCAAATCGTTGTTTGATCCTGCTCATATCTCTATCCCTTCCAGTTGCGCAACAGTATGGATGTCTTTGTCACCACGACCGGAGAGGTTGACCACAATAATTTGATCTGGATTCATTTTGGCTGCCAGTTGCTCTGCATAAGCCAATGCATGACTTGATTCCAGTGCCGGGATAATCCCTTCGATGCGAGTCAGGGTATGGAAGGCGCTAAGTGCCTCTTTATCTGTGACCGCGGCATAATTCGCCCGACCGGAATCTTTTAACCAGGCATGCTCCGGTCCAACCCCTGGATAATCAAGGCCCGCCGAGACAGAATGGGTCGGAATGATCTGACCGTCCCTGTCTTCCATCAAGTAAGTACGATTCCCATGGAGTACACCAGGTGTGCCAGCACACAACGGTGCGGCGTGTTGACCTGATTCCAGACCACTGCCTGCCGCCTCGACACCATGCATTGCCACACCTTCATCATCAAGGAAAGGATAAAACAAACCAATGGCGTTGGAGCCACCACCGACGCAGGCAACCAGGGCATCGGGTAAGCGTCCCTCCTGCTCGAGGATCTGTTCCTTCGTTTCACGACCGATGATGGCCTGAAAATCTCTGACCATGGCTGGATAAGGATGTGGCCCCGCGACAGTCCCAATGATATAGAACGTGTTGTCGACGTTAGTCACCCAGTCCCTGAGTGCCTCATTGAGTGCATCTTTAAGGGTTTTGGAGCCTGAAGTAACGGGAATAACCTCCGCACCCAGCAGCTTCATACGAAAGACATTGATTGCCTGGCGTTGAATATCCTCTTCACCCATATAAACAACACATTCCATACCAAACCGTGCTGCCACCGTGGCAGAAGCCACGCCGTGCTGACCAGCACCGGTTTCAGCAATCACTCTTTTTTTACCCATTCGTTTGGCCAGCAATGCCTGGCCAACCGTATTATTGACCTTATGCGCGCCGGTGTGATTCAGGTCTTCACGCTTGAGATAAATCTTTGCTCCACCAGTTTGTTGGCTCCATCTTTCCGCATAATAAAGCGGTGAGGGCCGACCCACGTAATGTTTCAACTCTTTGTCCAGTTCAGCGAGAAAGGCAGGATCGGCCATCGCTTCTTCATAGGCCGCCGTCAGTTCATCGATCGGGGCCATGAGTGTTTCAGAAACAAATCGCCCCCCGTAACGACCGAAGTGACCATTCTTATCTGGATAATCATATTTTTTATTTGCTTGAGCCAAGGCGCTCTACCTCACTTATAAATTTTTCAATCTTGATGGCATCCTTGATGCCTTTAGACAGTTCTACTCCACCACTCACGTCTACCGCGTACGGTTTGGCCTTTACAATGGCTTCGCCAACGTTGTCCGGGGTCAGTCCCCCCGCCAGAATAATGGGCCGGCTACACTCTGCGGGAACACGTCCCCAGTCGAAGGCCTGCCCGGTACCACCTGGCAGATCCGCCACATAGGTATCCAGAAGCAACGCTTTGGCAGAAGAATGTTGCCTGGCCAGTGATTCTATATCGGCTCCAGCGTCCATCCTGATTGCTTTGATATAAGGATGATCAAACTGTTCACAATAGCCTGCCTGCTCATCACCATGAAATTGGAGACAATCCAGAGTCACTGCATCCAGAACCTGCATGACTTGTTCTTTGTCAGCATTCACGAATAACCCCACAGAGGTAACAAAGGCCGGCAGACTCTGAACAATGGCTTGCGCCTGGCTGATTGTAACGGCGCGAGGACTGGGTTCATAAAATACCAGACCAATTGCATCTACCCCAGCGTTGGCGCAAACGGCTGCATCTTCCTGACGCGTAATTCCACAAATTTTGACTCGGGTCCGCATGTTGGCGTGTTCTCTAATCGGGGCAGGAAGATTACCAGACAGCGGCCAGTGGTAAAAGGTATGGGATTTCAAAATGATCGGGATAATTTACCCCGACAAAATACAGGCCATCGGCAGGCGCCGTTAAGCCTCCCTGGGTCCGGTCTCGCTGGTCCAATACCTGTTTTGCCCAGTCAGGCTCAGCTTCACCTGCGCCAATGCTCATCAGAACGCCGACGATATTACGTACCATGTGGTGCAAAAAACCATTTGCTTCAAGTTCAAAGCTGAACAACTCATCCTGTTGATGTACTTCAAGCCTTTTTAGCGTCCTGATCGGGCTGCTCGCCTGGCAAGCCACCGCCCGATAGGAACTGAAATCGTGTTCACCAATAAGATGCGCGGCCCCTTGGCGCATTCGGTTCAGTTCTAATGGTCTGTAGTCCCAACTCACCCTGTCTCGTAATAAGCCGGGTCGAATCCTGCGGTTCAGTAATACATAGCGATAGACGCGGCTGGTAGCGCTAAAACGAGCATGAAAATCCTCATCCACATGCTTCGCCCACAGAATCGAGATATCACCCGGTAATTTGGTATTGGCGCCGAAAGCCCAGGAATGTTCAGAACGCTGCGATTCTGTATCGAAGTGAACAACCTGGCCATAGGCATGCACCCCTGTATCCGTGCGTCCGGCACAAATCACCCGTACATCATGATTGGCAACATGAGCCAGGGCCTCCTCAACCCGTGCCTGGACTGAAGGGCTATGCTCCTGGTACTGCCAGCCGCAATACGCTGCACCGTTATATTCGATTCCCAATGCGATACGCATTTATCAACAACCCATTTGAATAAATTAGAAATTAAACCTGGTCATAAAAGAAAAGCACTGACACCAGGAAGGCTGTCAGTGCTTTTGATCGTATTATGTAACTGACTTGGAGGTATTATTAGCCGATCTGACTCATTAATTGCTGCGCTTCCTGCTTCTGGCCATCGTCACCTTCATCAATAACCTCATCCAGAATACTCCGGGCGCCATCGGGATCGCCCATATCAATATAAGCACGGGCAAGATCAAGTTTTGTTCCGACCTCATCACCACCAGCCGCCATTTCCAGATCAATCGCATCACCCGCATCCAGATTCATATCCATACCTGGCTCCGTATCGCCTGAAGTGTCATCTTCGGTATTGAGATCAAAATCAAGGCCACCACTGGATGTTTCAGCTGATGCACTATCGGCCATATCCAGCTTGATATCGGTTGCGGTTTCTTCATCGCCGCCACCCAGGTCAAGATTAAATTCTAAATCGTCGTCGCCAGTGGCTGATGAATCAGCATCAAGGCCGAAGTCCAGACCAGCTTCATCAGATGAGAGCGCAGTTTGAGTACTCTCGTCACCCGTATTGAGATCGAAACTGAGATCTTCTTCGCCTGGCATCTCCAGCTCAGCGCCGCCCTCGTCACTATCCAGTGAGAAGTCCAGATCGCCGCCGGCAGAGGCTTCACCGGCCGCAGTTGGCTGTGCACCGGTATCTGCATCAAGACTGAAATCAAGATCATCACCGCCTGTATAGGCTTCGGCAGCTTGCTCTGTAGCGGAGGTGGATTCGCCTCCAGTGAGTTCTGAATTACTGAACACCCCTGTATCCAGGCCAATATCCATGACGTCATCTGAACCAAGATTGGCAGCAGGTTCCGGTGATTCCATCGCATCGGTATTCAGGGTCGGCATACCTTCTCCACTAAAGAGTGGATTCCCCGGGGCGATCTCGGAGCCCATCGCGACCACCTTCTGCCAGAGCGGATTCGCTGCCGCGTTATCCCCTAATGAGGCATAAAATTCTTCCGCAGCAGATTCAAAGCCCTGTTTGTTCTTAGTGGTATTGTATAGTTCAAGCAGCTTGACGCGTAGTTCACCACGACCCGGATCCTGACTGATCGCCTCCTGTAAACGCTCTTCAGCTGCTTCATAGCGTCCATAGGCCATGAACACATCGGCCTCGGTGAGTGGGTCTACCTCTGAATCTTCCGCCTGGATGGCGCTAACACCACTGATAGCAAAGTCACTCAGGAAGGATGATTCACCCCCCATCATGCTCGAATCCTGTGAGGGTGTTGCATCAACGGCAGCCGCTTCTGCTTCTGCACCACCACCATTAAGGATACTCTCCTGGAAATTCACCCCTTTACGTCGGCGCATAAGAATAACGACCAGTAAGATAAGGACCAGCACTCCGACAGCACCGCCAATAATCATGGTCATGCTGCCACCGGCAAACATGCTTCCCACACCACTGAACATACCGGTAATCATCCCCATGATACCGCTATCCGTTTCTGCCTGTGCCTGTGCTGGCATGCCTGGCTGATCAGGGGTCTCCATAGAATCAAGCGGTGAAGGCTCAACAACTTCATCACCGGGTGTTGTTAGAGGACCTGGTTCGATGGGCTCAATAGACTCAACCGGCGCAGGTTCGGGCTCTATGGCGGCCATCTCCTCACCAGCCGGTTCTGGCTCTTCCATGACCGGAGCTGGCGCAGGTTCAGGCTCAGGTATGGGTTCCGGCTCTGGAGCAGGCTCAGTCTGAGCCATCTCCATGCCTTCGGTTGTTGCTTGCTGCTGTTGTAGCTCACTCAGGCGGGACTGTAAGGCCGCCAGGTCTGAATCCTTGACTGTAATCAGATTCTCCAGACGCTGGAGTTCCTGTTCAAGTTGTTCTAGCTTGGAATTCAGCTCAGCATTCTTGTTACGCTCAGCCGTCGCTTCTGCCATAGCCTGACGGGCCTGTTCACGTAGCAGGGCTGTATCTTCACTGCTTGCGGTGGCATCACCACCACTACCTGCCAAATCATCTCCCTGAGGGGTATCCAACGTTAGCTCACCGCCGCCGGGGCCAAGATCCTCGGGTACTCCGCTGGTGTCTCCCGCAACGATGGCCTGGCGAGGTAGCTCTGCGCCAACACTGACCAGGTAATCTTCCCAAACCTGAGTCTGCAACTGATACTGCTCAGCTGCCTGCTCTTTACTCATCGCCGTCAGTAGACTGGCATCATCAATGCGCAGCACCTGCCCTTCTTTTAGACGATGGATATTCCCATCAATGAAGGCCGATGGGTTGCTCTGTTGGAGTGCCATCATTACCTGATAAACCGAGATTTGCTGACTTGGTTTCAGTTTCTGCGCAATCGCCCAGGCGCTATCGCCCTTCTGGGTAATGCCGTAATCTAGCTCACCCACAGGTTGGTAGGGTTCCTCAGCGAGCTCAGGGGCTGCTGCAGGGCCCACATCTGCCTCGCTGTATGCCTGAATCGGCACTTGCGGAAACAGTCCAGACTCTTCTTCCTGGAAGGCGGGTTCCGGTGCAGAGATCAGCGCATCTTCAGAGGGTGTCATCACCTCAGGTGCGGGCATTGGCTCTGGTTCGGCAATAGGTTCTGGCGCAGAGGCTAGTTCGGGTCCAGGCATGGGTTCCGGCGCGGGTGCCGGTTCTATGACTGGCTCGGGTGTAGGCTCGGCAATTGATTCAGGTCCTTCTGCAGGTACCTGCGGTGCACTATCTAATGCCACTTGTGGGTAGAGCGGCTCATCGCCAGCAGGCGCAGCTTCATCAGGTGCCGGCGTATCCAGGAAAGGCGACTCGACAGGTTCAGGAGCAGGCATAGGCTCAGGTGCTGCCATGGGCTCAGGGGCGGCCGCCATCGGCTCGGGAGCAACATCTTCCACCATGGGCGAAGGCGCCGGCTCAACAAAGGTTTCGGCGGGAGTTGTCTCAGGGGCCTGCGCCATCCGTGTTTCCTGCCTGCGCGTGGGCGGATCCAGCAGGACGGTGTATTCACGCAACATGCGCCCGTTCTTCCAGTTCATCTCCAACAGGAAATTCAGGAATGGCTCGCGAACAGTTTCTGGAGTGCGTAAATTTATATAGTATTTGTTGCCTCGCTTAACGATATTAAATCGGATCCGTGTGAGGATAACGGAGCGATCAACGCCCGCTCTGAGGAACGCCTCTCGGGAGGCAAGTTTGATTTCCAGGTCCTTGACATCATCTGCCGTCGCTGACAGTAACTCAATTTCGGCAACCAGCGGCTCGTTTAAAGCCGACTTCATATTGATATTGCCAAACCCCAGTGCATTAACTGTTGCTGGAAATGAAATAAACCACGCCAGCAGAAAACCTGCGGTGATTTTTGTGGATAATCTTAACCTTTGTTGCATTTTTGCGTCTCCCACACGCAACCCAAAAACGTCAAATATGCTTGTAGTTCATGGATTTGGGCAATAAAACCTCGAAAAATCTTTATAAGAGTTGTGTAACTATAGCTTATAAATAGTCTTTTACCAAAATTTCTGCAAGTTGAACACCATTAATTGCTGCACCCTGATGGATATTATCAGCCACCGCCCACAGGTTGATTCCCTGCGGCCAGGTAGGGTCAGGTCTGACTGCCCCCACAAAAACCCCGGCTTGATTAACGGCATCGGCAACAACAGATGGACTGTTCAATTCTTGATCAACCAAGTGTAGATCTGATGCAGTTTTGATCAAATCTCTCAACTTATTTATCGGTACCTCTGCAGCAAACTCAAGTTGAACTACCATTGAATGGCCAAAGAAAACAGGAACCTGGACCAGGGTAGGGTTTACCAGTAGTGCGTCATCAGCCAGGACGCCGCGCAATTCTAGCGCCAGTTGCAACCCGCTGTCTTCCTTTATCTCCTGGCCTGCCGTGTGGCATGCATGCGGTAAGACATTAAACGCAATTTGTTTCGCAAAGTGTTTTGTCTTAATCGGTTTTAGATTGAACAGGGCAATACTCTGCTCGGATAGTTCACTGATCCCCTGGCGACCAAACTCTGACACCGCCCGCATTAACACCACGTTGACACGCTCAATCACCTCTAATTCCATGAGAGGTGATAAAAGTTGCGCCAGATGGGTCACACTACTATCCGGACAGGCAATAACCTTTCCGGTTAGTTGTGCCAGTTGACCCGCATTCACACTGGCGACAATCAGTGGCACATCGTCTTTGAGTCTGGAGTTGTTTGAAAAATCAATGCAATAACAGTCCGCTGCTACCGCCGTGTCAATGTATTCCCTGACAACCTCTGCCGGGGTACAGAAGAAGCACAACTGTACCTTGCTAAAATCAAAATCTTTCAGGTTGTGTACAGTGAGTTGTCTTTTACCATAGGCCACCGATTCTGAATCACTACGCTCACTGGCTACAGGATAAATTGTTCCAACTGAAATTTTACTTACCGCAAGGCGTTCAAGCACGGCATTACCGACCAGACCGGTTGCGCCAATTACTGCAATATCGATTTGTTTTTCCATTTACTGTTTGAACAGGATCCTACTGTTCTAATAATATTCTAAGTGTACGACGTAATGGTTCAGCCGCACCCCATAGTAACTGATCACCCACGGTAAAGGCAGATAGATATTCCGAACCCATGGTCAGTTTCCGTAGCCGACCCACGGGAACAGTCAGGGTACCCGTCACCGCGGCTGGGGTTAAGTCAGTCATGGTCAGCTCCCGATCATTGGGGACGACTTTGACCCAGTCATTGGCCTCTGCCAGGATACCTTCAATTTCATTGATTGGTACATCTTTTTTCAGTTTGACTGTCAACGCCTGAGAATGACAACGCATGGCACCAATCCG
>JASFLV010000127.1:0-7943 GCA_050117915.1 Thioalkalispiraceae bacterium
TGACAGAGTTGTTGAAAGCTCAACATCATAAAAAACGGCAAGTGTATCAGTGCCCAGCCTGTCAAGTTCCGCCACAGCATAGGCATAACCAAGCCCCAGTCTTGAACGACTAAATTTGTATGACAACCTTGTTGATATTGCCCAGCTATTTAGGGAACTCGCGTGGTCAAAGTTTTTCAGCCCGAGAATAAATACTCCACGTAATGTATTTAGACGCTGAATATCTTCACTATAGTCATACCAATTAGCGTCTAAAGATACATGCCAGTCCCCCTGAATAACACCGGTGTGCACTCCCACTCCAACACTATCCACTTCGTAACGTCGTTGTCCGGAAACAAACTCCCTGGTATAAAAATCGATCTGCCGATACTCAAGCGCAACTCCAGCATTCCAATCAAGGGCGAAATAATTAATGTCATATCCCAATGACTCAATTACCAGTTCCTTACGTTTACCCCAGTATTCATAGAATATGGTATTGGCCCAGGGGAACAAGCGAAAGGTACTATAGCCAAGCTGTAGTTGATTTGTTTCGATTTTCTCACCAAGCAACTCACTTTCTGACTGACCAAGGGTGAGTAGAATGGAGTCATCCAGATTTATACCCGCATTCAAATGCAGAGTATAATCCTGCGCAGCATCTTCATCCTCTGCATAATTGAGCCATAAGTTCGAGGCTTGCGTGTCAGCTTGATTTTCCTGTGCCGCAGACAAGGCGGAAGCACAAAATAAGGACAAGCCAATTATTGTCTTTAACAATCCCGTTCCCCCCGAGAATTTATGCCAGAGTACAAATGCACTTTATTTAAAAACGCGACAACCAGCATTTGGTTGACATTTACTATAGATAAAATTTAGCTTGAATATTTAACCATCACTGTTAAACGCTGGCCAAAAACGGGATTGCAGCATAAAATTCAAGCTATGGTAGATAAACTAAAGAAACTTGATAATTTCAATCTGGCACCGGGACGGATCCTGGCGCGTAAATATGAAGTCATCTCATTGCTTGGTGCAGGCTGGGAAGGGGAAGTCTATCTGGTGCGTGAAGTTTCAACAGGAATAGAACGCACCGCCAAGATATTTTTTCCGCAGCGTAATCCCCGCGACAAGGCCGTACGCTTCTATGCGAAGAAACTGCATAAACTCAGACATTGCCCTATCGTTATTCAATATAGCGCCCAGGACCAGATCATCGTTAAAGGCATACCTGTTACTTTTCTTATATCAGAATACGTTGAAGGAGAACTATTGAGTCAGTTCGTCCAGCGACAACCTGGCAAACGGTTGCAACCCTATCAGGCCCTGCATGTCTTACATGCTCTGGCCTGTGGTATGGAATGTGTTCATCGTATTGGTGAATATCATGGTGATCTGCATACCGACAATATTATCCTGCAACGTTATGGTCTCGGATTTGATATGAAACTGGTCGATCTGTTTCAATCCCCTGAGTCAAAACGAGCCGCCATCCAGGATGATACGGTTGAAATGATCCATATCTTTTACGAAATGATCGGCGGCCAGAAACATTATGCAAAGCAACCTAAAGCGGTAAAAGAGATTATCAATGGATTAAAACGCACATTGATTCTGAAAAAATTCCGTAGCGCCACACAGTTACGTGAATACATTGAAACCATGCAATGGTAATTGCTTGAGAGTTTTTATGTTAGTGTAATTATTTAATCATTCAATGTGATTCGCGCTATCAGACCTAAGACCGAACAGAAATAAACGACTGCGAGCCGAGTAAGAAAGGATAGAAAACTGAATTCACCTACAAGTTTTACACAAACAGATTTAGAGGCGCCATTATCCTTTCCTTTTGTGAATGGTGAAGCAGTTGTTTATACCCATCGTTCACCGGATAAAACGACAGTCAATGAAGATTGTGCAGCCCTGATACCTTATAGTGATCATGAGGGTTTACTGGTCATCGCAGACGGCCTGGGTGGTTTACCCGGTGGTCAGACTGCATCAAAAACTGCGATCAATACAATTTCTTCTACTGTCGATATGGCTATCAAAGAAGGACTACCACTGCGTGACGCAGTACTCAATGGAATAGAAAAAGCCAACCAGCAGATCCTTAATCAGTCGACCGGAGCTGCCACAACCCTGGCCGTTGTTGATATAAAAGACAATAGCATCCGTCCTTATCATGTTGGTGATTCGATGATTATGCTTTGTGGACAACGCGGTAAAGTAAAACTGCAATCGATCGCGCACTCACCGGTTGGCTATGCCGTTGAATCCGGTTTGCTCGATGAAAACGAGGCGATTCATCATGAAGAGCGACATCTAATCTCTAATGTTGTAGGTTCTGATGAAATGAGCATTGAAATCGGCACTCATAGAAAGCTGGCTCAGCGTGACACTTTAATCATCGCCAGTGACGGCCTTTTTGATAACCTCTACCCAGCCGAAATTATTGATATCATTCGAACCGGTAAACTTATCAATGCAGCCAATCGCTTAGTTGAACTCAGTATACAAAGAATGCAGCATGCCGAGACTGATTTACCCTGTCATCCTGACGATCTCACGTTTATACTATTCAGGCGTTCATAAGCAAGAGTACAGAATGTCGAGGTTTTACCATTTATTAATATTTTTCCTGTTGTGTGCCAGTCCCTTGGTCTCTGCACAAGACAGCAGGATTAATCCGCCAACTACAGAGGTTTTAATCGAGACAACAGATGGTATTGAAGTTGTTGCTACCCAGTACCCTGCTAATGGAGACAGCTTGATAATCTGGGTCGAATCCAGTTATACCCCTTCTGAACGTTTTTTTCGTACCGCATATGCACTCGCCGATCGCGGTCATGAACTCTGGCAAATCGACTTTTCACAAGCGCTGTTTCAACCCAAGTCATCTAACTTTCTACGCAACCTTGATGCCAATTATATAGCAGAGTTAATTACAATCGCGCATAAAAAAACCGGCAAAAACATTGTCTTGATGGCACGCGCCTATGGCGCGATCCCGGTACTCCGTGGCGCGACATTGTGGCAACAGCAAAATAATAATAAATATAACTATTTGTCAGGCGCGATTCTGTTTTCACCAGACTTCTATGCCTCCATACCAGACCTGGGGCTGGATCCGAATTATCTGCCAATTGTTAGCCATTCAACTGTGCCGTTAATGATATACCAGGCTGGACGACGTGGTACTGCGTGGCAATTTCCACGTTTACTGAGTGAACTTCGCAAGAGTAATGAAAATATTTATTTCAAAGTCATGCCAGATGTCTCCGGTATTTTTTACCGGAACGATCAAGATCCAGCAACACTCGAGATGTTAAATCGACTGCCTGATGAATTACCCGGCGTGATCCGGCTACTCCATCGCACTCGCGCCACAGATGTGCCTTCCTATAGACAAGATACGAAGAAACACAAGGCTACGATCGACATTGAATTAAAACCATTCAAGGGTGACAAGGTCCCCAAAAACTTTACCCTCAAAGACGCTAACGGTAAGACAGTCAGTCTGGGTAATGTTAACAATAGAGTAACCATTGTGAACTTCTGGGCCAGTTGGTGTCCGCCCTGTGTCGAAGAAATTCCTTCTCTAAACCGTCTCAAGACCCAAATGCAGGATAAACCGTTTAGACTAATCTCAATTAATTACGCGGAACCTGAACAAATTATTAGTGATTTTCTCAAACGTGTAAATGTCGAGTTTACCGTGTTGCTTGATCGCGACGGAGAAGTATCCGCACAATGGAATGTGATCGCCTTCCCCTCGACCTTTGTCATCGGTCCTGATGGCAAGATTCATTACGGTATTAATGCCGCGATCGCCTGGGATGATCCTGCAGTTATAAATAAGCTTGACTCACTGCTTAAACCACAATAGTCAAAACTGCTTGCTCAGGTATATTAATTAATCGAGATAGTTACGATAATCGCGACAAACAATAAAATGACACTGTAAAAAATACTCGCAGCAATATTACCTTTCTTGATCTCTTCGATAAAATTAATCTGCTTATAGAAAAAGTGATCGATCATATAAAGCGTCGTAACACTAACAACCAAAGTCACAATTGCGTAGCTTAGACTAACTAGTAAATTTAACATAGTTTGAAACAAGCTGGTTACTTCCATTCCTATTCCCCCTATTCTCTTGCTGGTGTAAAATTTCTAATTTTAAATGGTGCCTCAGGTTTTTGATCTATGAGCCCTGTTGCGTAAGCGGTAATTTCATCCAGCGTACTGGCCTCGAGAATACTGGACGGATAATTCATGATATCGCGAACTGCATAATATTTTGCATTTTGAATATTATAAAGATCATCAGCCCCGAACAAATGTAAACTCTCGTGCGCCTGTGCATAGCCCATTGCTTGCCAGAATTTGGCATCAGGTTTTTCCATCAGGAAGACATATTCGGCATCTGTCTTACAACGATACATACAGCGGCTGGCAAAGGAACGTCCATCACGTGCCAGGTGAAATAGCAGCATAGCTTGATCGGCATTTTCCTGTTGTTTGACGTGATTAACAAAAGAGATGATATCTTTAAAGTTGAAATTTTTGGCAACTAATTGCGCAACCCGATCGGCATTGACAAAATCATCATCAAAATCCGCGACTTTCAGGCGTTTAATATAAGGATTTTTATCCACGACAAAAAGGCGATGAACAAAAGAGACCTCAGCCTTGTATTGTTCCACGTTTTTTTCAATCCATGCCTGTGCAAAACGCCAGTTGTTCATCACAAACTCACGCTTGCGAATACTCCAGCTTTGCAGTGTACCATCGGTGATAAACACATAAATCAGTACAATTTTACCATCAAGTGCTGCTGCAGGACCGACATAAGGGCTCGCCTGGTAATCGCTGCGTAGATTTCTTTCATAGTTAATGTCGCTAATGATATGCCGACTTGCCTTGATCAAACGCAATAATCTTGCCTGTAAACGTTTGTCGCTGGTATAGCTCCTGGCTTTTTGCCAGCTATCTTCCGCCTCGATATGCTGCCATACAGAAGAGTGAATGTGCCCCTTCAAATGATAAAAATGAAAACCAAGCTGATAATCTTTTTCGGGTAGTTCTGAAAAACGGACTTCGTGCTCATCAATAAGCTGTAAAGCAGTTAAATAGTCCTTCTCCTGATAGGCCTGCTGGATTTGCTTAAAGATGGGATCTTGATTTACCAGGTTGACCGTCTCGAGCAGCTGCTCATCACCTGCCCGATCTGTGGGGTTAGTCAAATGCAGGATCAGGAAGGCCATCGCAATAAACCCAATCCAACCCGCAATAAATAAAAAGAATCTCGCCATTACACTGTCTCAGGTCACGCTGTTACAACAGAAGTGGATCTGGTCTCAAACTCTGCATGCTAGCATAAAACATCACCAACTCAGCTGCTGTACATGCTAAATCCTCGCCTGGCTTAATTGTCTTTTACCAGTACAAACACATACAATATGCCAAATCAGGAGTAGAACATGAAGCTGAGTATAGAGGAATTTCGCAACTGGGAGCACAAATCCATCACCTTGCTGGGTATGTCTGGGGTGGGTAAGACCCGGCTGGCCGCGATGCTTAGAAAACACAACTGGTTCCATTATTCGGGCGATTACCGTATTGGCACCCGCTATCTGGATGAACCAATTCTAGATAACATAAAATTACAGATGATGAAGATCCCTTTCCTAAGAGATTTACTCAGGAACGATTCTATCTATATTGCCAATAACATTACTGTTGATAACCTGCAGCCTGTCTCCAGCTTTCTCGGAAAGCTGGGCAATCCTGAACATGATGGTCTGCCGCTGGATGAATTCAAACGTCGCCAGGCTCTTCACCATGAGGCGGAAATTGCCGCAATGTGCGATGTCCCCGCGTTCATCGAGAAAGCACACAGCATCTACGGCTACGAGCACTTCATCAACGATGCAGGTGGTAGTGTTTGTGAGCTGGATGACCCCGAGACACTCGAGCTGTTAGCCGAGCATACACTGCTGCTTTACATAAAGGCTGACGATAAAGATGAACAGGAGCTGATTCGCCGTGCTGAATCAGACCCCAAACCACTTTACTACCGTGAACAGTTTCTTGACGAACAACTCAAGCTCTATCTCGAGGAAAAGCACCTGGACTATGTCGCCATGATCGAACCGGACGATTTTGTCCGTTGGGTGTTTCCCAAGCTTTTTAAGTCGCGGATTCCACGCTATGAGATGATTGCAAACCAATATGGTTATACTATCCATACTTCTGACTTGTGGAAGGTCGAGAATGAACAGCAATTTCTCGAGTTAATCGAAAACGCGTTATAGGCCAGTTACTCATGCCACTTGTTGCACACTCAAATTTACCCAGTTTTAAACGTCTTCGTGAAGAAGGTGAAAATGTACTCGGCAGCCATGATGCCCTGGAGCAAGATATTCGTGAACTCCATATCGGTCTGTTGAATATGATGCCGGATCCCGCATTGGAGGCTACTGAACGGCAGTTCTTTCGTCTGGTGGGTGAGAGTAATCAGATTGCCCAGTTTTACCTGCATCCGTTTAGTATTCCGAAGCTGAAACGCGATAAAGCTGGACAGGCACACGTGGATAATTATTATGAAAGTTTCGAGCAGATCAAGAAAGACGGGCTTGATGCGCTGATTATTACTGGCGCTAACGTCACCGGTCATGAGTTATCCAGGGAACCTTTCTGGCAACCTTTAATCGACGTGATCGACTGGGCCTACGAGAATGTGACCTCGACGATTTGTTCCTGTCTTGCCACCCATGCTGTTTTAGAGTTCCGTTATAAACAAAAGCGTCGCCCGCTGGGTTTCAAGCGCTGGGGGGTTTTCCCTCATAAAGTGATCAACCGGACTCACCCGCTGGTTGCTGGGGTCAACACACGGTTTGATGTACCGCATTCACGTTACAACCAGATCGATACCGAGCAATTCATTGCGTCTGGTTTGCATGTCCTGGCCGAGAGTGACAAGGCAGGCGTTCATCTTGCAGTCAGTGAAGATAAATTCCGTCTGGTCTTTTTCCAGGGGCATCCCGAGTATGATGCAATTAGCTTACTCAAGGAATACAAGCGGGAAGTCATTCTCTATTTCAATTCTGAGCGGGATGAATATCCGCCTTTTCCCGAAAACTATCTGAGCGCACAGGCACAGGCGATCCTGAATGAATACCGAACTCAGGTTGAACTGGCACGCAAGTCCCAAACGGGCTTGCCCGAATTTCCTGAGAAGGTCATCACCCCGTATATCGATAATACCTGGCATGATACGGCAGAGGCGATCATCAATAACTGGATTGGGCAGGTCTACCAGTTAACTGATCTGGACAGAACCAAACCTTTTAAAACCAATGTTGATCCCAACAATCCACTAAAGCTATAAAGCTAAGCAGTTATGTTATGCTTAGTTTTATAAACGAATAGAGCCACAAACTAACCAGAAATAGTATGCTGAGTAAGAATACATTTCTGCGCTGTAAAACATTATTCCTGCCTACATGTACATAGGCATGCCCCAGGCGTGCCGCAACAAAACCCCAGGCTAATACAAGTGATACCAGATCAACGATCTGAGTTACATAGACCAATAATAAAATTACATAAAACAATATTGGTGATTCAAACAGGTTAATATAATGTTGTTCGACTTTAGTCATGTAATCTGGCGGTTTACCACCCCGGTTGAGCTTGAAGTACACCGGGTTGAGATCATCCTGATAAACTGCACGCAACCTGAGCTGTAGCATTCTTAACGCAACAACCAGGGTCAGGATGAACATGGCGAGCATGGGATACAATATCCAGGTTGTCTGCATTTTCCTTCCCTCGTTTTAATTTGAAAGACCAGCATAATCTACTTCTAAATATGTTCAACAACATATTTAAGCGCTATGCTAGGTTTGACGTTGCCATCAGATAAAACCAGGGAGAAAAGCCATGCCCTATAG
>JASFLV010000128.1:0-7941 GCA_050117915.1 Thioalkalispiraceae bacterium
TTCCACGTTTTATCATCAGCGCTATGGTCGCTGGGTGAGTGAACAAAACTGGCCTTCATCATCGATCAAGACACATATCTATCATTTAGATGAATATCGTTTAGTGGATGAACAGCACAAGGAAGATCATGTTTTGACCTTGCAGTCACCGCTGAGTAATGGTCTGTTTGCTGGAAAATGGTGTTCCTATAGCGCGACACCGGATTTACCTCATGATCAGCGTGAGGAGGATGGTGGTGCACTGGTATTTACCACTGCACCTTTCGAGGAAAATATTGAAATGCTGGGTGCACCGCTACTGGAGCTGGAGCTGTCTGCCAATCAGCCTGTCGCCATGGTAGCGGTTCGCTTATCGGATATGCGCCCGGATAACAAAGTCACGCGGGTGACCTATGGAATTTTAAACTTGACTCACCGTGACAGTCATGCAGAACCTCAGCCACTGATACCGGATAAAGTTTACCAGGTACGAGTGCAGTTAAATTACGTGGCGCAAATATTCCCGAAAGGCCATCGTATTCGGATTGCAATTTCCTCATCCTACTTTCCATTAGCCTGGCCACCGCCGCAATCCACGCAGTTGAAGATCCATACGGCCAATAGCCGTCTGCTGTTACCTGTTCGTGAGCACCATGAAGAGCAGATCGATTTTCCACAAGCAGAGTCATCAGCAAGTGGTCAACAAACACAGTTAATTGCCGGCCATCATGACTGGCGTGTCATTCGTGAACTGGATAAAGATATTTCTACCCTCGAGGTGATCAATGACAATGGCAAAATCAGGCTGGCGGATATCGACTTAACCGTGCAACGAAAGACTGAAGAATCGTATAGCTACCAGGGGGATGATTTTAATTCCGTCAGGGCAGAAACCCTATGGACACGCGGATTGAATCGTGGAGACTGGCAGGTAAAGACCGTCACACGTACGCTATTGGAATGTGACCAGGATTATTTTTATTTGAGTGCAGAGCTTGATGCCTATGAAAATGAGAGGCGCGTATTTTCTGATAACTGGAACCGAAAGATTAAGCGCGATCTGGTTTAACTGGCGGCAATGACACCAGCGAATCAGTTAGTTCCATCCGTTGGCCTGCCCGGCGGAGAAATGGTGCGTTCCTGGCTTTTCAGTCTATCAAGCTTCTCGATCACACGTTGGGCACGATCGATATAGCTGATCAGGTATTCATTATCCGGGTCCAGTTCCCGGATATCATTCCAGATGGCCAGTGCCTGTTCGATCTGTCCCTGGCTATAGAGGCGTCTTCCCAGCTCAATACCCTGAGAAACGTTTTCCCTGATCCTGGCATCGAGTTCCTGTTTGAAGGCCGTAACCAGTGCATGTTTTTTATCTTTACGTGGGATCTTCTGGTAAGCCTGTAAGGTCACCTTGAGATCACCCTGTTTCAGGGTTGCCTTGGCACTTTCCAGTAACTTACGACCACGTTCGGAGAGTAAAAGCGCTTTCTTTTTCTGTTTTCTGGCTAACTGGGCCTGAATCTCAGTAATGGTTTTCTGTAGCGTCTGGCTGGGATTTAATTCGTTGGCCAGTAAATAACATTGTTCGGCCAGTTCCAGGTCGCCGATATTTTGTCCTTCCAGACCGCAGACGATGAGTTGTTGATAAACCGTAACGATCTCCTCCCGGTGTTTTTCTGTCGCCCTTTTGGTTGCCTGGTCATCCGGCATGGTGCGAAACAGCTCCTCCTGAACATCTTTGTTCTTGACCAGCCATTCGGCCTTGTTGATGTAGAGTTGATAATACAATCCCTTCAGGTAGAGACCTCGCTTTTGTATGAAGTCATTGTAGGCATCATGTAGTTTCCTGCTATCCGGTAATTTGGCCATACTGTAGTTAAGCAGGCTTTCTGCAGCTTGCCAGTCTTCGGCCTCAATATGAGCGCTGATTTCACGGAGTTTGAGTTTTTCAAAACGTTGTGCCGCCTGTTGGACTTGCTTTTTACGCTTTTGCAGTTGCGCGTATTGACTATGGCCTTCCCTGACATGTTCCAGGGCATCTAACGCTTTACTGTATTCGTGCTCACGTAGCCACTGATTGATTCTACTATCGAGGTCTTTGTCAAATGAATAAAAAAAGGCACAGCCATTGAGTGTGACTAAAGTAAGGATCAGAACTGAAAATTGGTAAAACCGTTTCATGCAACGTGTCGCTGGGAAAGAATTTCATCAATATGCTTTTCGATGGCTTCACTATATTCAGGTTTGACGTCGGTTAACACGTAAGTTGTCACTGGTTCGGCGATACCTCTGAGCTGTATCGAATTATGACGCTGTGCCAGAATCCGCCACTGTACATCCGGGTCCTTGACAAAAAAGTCTGTGACGATAATCTGCCCGCGCTCGGCAACGGAATGCAGGCGTGCTGCCAGATTGACGGCTTCTCCAACCACGGTATATTGCATGCGTTCATCAGAGCCCATATTACCGGCAAGCATTTCGCCACTGTTGATGCCAATCCGAAAATGAATTGCCACTTTACCTTCCTGGATTCGCTCAGTGTTGAGTCGATCAACCATACGTTGAATCATGAGCGCACAAAGTACCGCGTTGAACTTGTGATCCTTATCTTCTTCGGGGGCCCCAAATACAATCATTGCGCAGTCACCCATGTATTTGTCGACCGTACCATAGTAAATTTTACTGGCCATGTTGATATAGCGGAAATATTCATTCAACATCGTGGCTATCTCCTGTGCCGGTAATTTTTCTGACAGGGAGGTAAACCCAACAATATCTGCAAACAGGGCCGTGGCATGCACGTGTTTACCACCCAGGGAGACAGAATCCAGGTTTTCCATGATCTGCTTGGCGACTTTCGTCGAGACAAAACGTGAGAAGGCATTTTCTACCTGATTCTTTTCCAGTAGACCACTGGCCATGGTATTGAAGGCATCCACCAGATACCCGATTTCATCATTACGTGCCCCGGCGATCCGATATTCATAGTCGCCACTATGAATCGCTTTACTCGCATCCATCAGATCATAGATTGGTTGTGAGATACGCTTACCTACAAAGTAGGCAGTGATAATGCCAAGCAGGATCATGAATATGGTTGCACCCGTAATCGCGCTGACAGTCTCATGTAATGATTGCGTTAATGCTGACTTACTGTAGGTTATCAGGGCGTGGCCGGCTATTAGATCCTGATAATGAATGGGGGTGATAAACGAGATCACTTCCAGTGCCTGAGTGGACTCGTCATAATCTGTCCACTCGGCGGTGTAATGGTTTTGTTGGAATTGGTCGGCAACACTGTACATCTTGTCAATGTCATGTATTGGTAAGCGGCCCGAACTGGCCAGTACCTCCCCATCATGTGAGTAAACCACCGCGCCGAGGATGTTTTCATTTTTACCTAAATTACTGACCTGTACCATCAGGCTCAGGATATCGTCGGATAACACCAGTTCTTTGGATGACTCAGCAAGGTGGTCAACCATGGTTTGGCCGAACTCATTGATCTGATTACGAAGCAGTTGAGACTGGTTCTGCACGATCATTAATCCCAGCAGGCCCATGCCTGAACCGATCAAGACCGTCAGGATGATCGCAAGCTTATAGGCGATAGGAACACGCTTGGGAGCGAGTTGAGACAGACCGAGACGCAACCGACGCAGGCCATGCGACAGCCATGACGCGGGTTTCGGGTCCTGCACGGGGTGATTGTTAGGCTCTTCTGGCATCTTCCTGGATTAGTGGGGTTGCTTGCTAAAATCTGTTTAGACAGAAGCAATATTTGATCCTGCTTTTGCATCTGCCGTTATATTATCATGCCGCTTTATCAGGATTTAACTGTTTCTATAAATTAGTTATCGCTTAAATATTACCCGGCCAGAGAGGGACGGCTGGAAACATGAACCAAATCACAAATTAGTGCATACTTTTGGTAAGTATTTAATTGAAAGGCAGAAAATGTGGATCAGGTAGTAAAAAATCCGGGGCTGGTTCTCGTTTTGTGCCTGATCACGCTCTGGCTGCAACTCTTTGCCGGTCTTTGGTTGTTTATTGATGATCCCCTTAATCTAAGTATGGTTGTGCTGCTGGCCATGCTATTCAGCGGGGTACTGTTTTCGCTGCTAATAGGCTTTGCTATACAGTTATTAACTAACAGGCAGTTGCGCACGCCGGCCTGGTTTCAGCAGATGGCCAATGGACTTGCCTATCGGCATGAGCTGTCCGGATTAGACGCTCACATTGTCAGCACGGAGGGGATTAATGCCTTCGCCGTGGATAATATGTTGGGCAAGCGCTATATCATCGTACACCATCAGGTACTCCGTTCGCTCACCCATGATGAAGTAGAGGCGATTCTGGCCCATGAAATATGTCATATTGCACTGCGTCACGCGGGTGTGCTCACCTTTTTGCAAGGGGCCATGCTGCTTTTCAGCCTGCCACCAGCCTTGCTGCTCAGCAGTATTGTTTCCCTGTTGATGAGACGTGCGGTTATGTTGCAGATGCTCTTCAGGCTAAACAGCATCCTCTCCCTGATTTTGTTTCCAATGACCAGCGTTTACCTGATAGTCATCAGTCGCGTCTGGGAGTATGAGGCCGATGCCTGTGCCGCCAGGTTAATCGGTAAACAGCAATATCTACACACTTTACGTTGTTTGCATGGCAGCTTTTTCCAGCACCCCAACCTGTTGAATCTGATGGGACATACTACGGTCAAGGCACACGGTCGCAAGCAACAGCGTGGCGGGCTGTCGCACCCGAGCCTGGCGCAACGAATAAACGCATTGTCCGAGATTGGCCTATAAGCCGATTTTCACTTAAAATGCGCACCCTTTTCATAACAAAGGAGTTCACATGTCTCTTATTCGTCCATTTCGTGGTTTACGTCCAAAAACAGAATATGCTGAGGATGTGGTTGCACCACCCTATGATGTTTTGAATACCGAAGAGGCACGTGAGCGCGCAGCAGGCAGGCCTTTTAGTTTTCTGCATATCTCCAAACCCGAGATCGACTTACCACAGGGAACGGATCCCTATGATCCCAGTGTTTATGCAAAAGGTGCCGAGAACCTGCAAAAACTAATTTCAGAGAACATACTGATTCGAGAAGATAAACCTGTTTATTATGCCTATCGCCTGATCATGAATGGTCACCAGCAAACAGGTTTGGTTGTCGTTGCATCAGTAAAAGATTACGACACTAACCGGATTCGCAAGCATGAATATACACGTCCGGATAAAGAAGATGATCGGGTCAGACAAATCGATGCCCTGAACGCACAAACCGGTCCGGTATTTTTAACCTATCGACATGATCAAACCGTTGATAAAGTAGTGGGGAAGGTTACCCAGCAAGCACCACTTTATGATTTAACCGCTGATGATGGTGTTCAACATACTATATGGATTATTGATGATGAAAAGGACATAGAAACCCTGACCAATAGTTTCGATGCAATGAAGTGTCTTTATATTGCTGATGGTCACCATCGTTCAGCATCTGCATCACGCGTTGCTGCGATGCGAAGAGGTAAAGCAAAGGGCGATAGCTATGAATATTTTCTTTCAGTTATTTTCCCTGACAATCAGATGAATATCCTTGATTACAACCGTGTTGTTAAAGATCTTAATGGGCTATCGGTTGAGAATTTTTTAGAAAAGTGTGAAGAACGCTTTACAGTTGAAAAAAGCGATAACCCGGTCAAGCCTGATAAAGCCAACGTCTTTGGTATGTACCTGGATAACCAGTGGTACCGGATGACAATTAAAGCTGAGCATGTTCCCGATGATCCCGTTGGACGCCTGGATGTTAGCCTGCTACAGAATAATCTGATTTCACCGATTCTGAATATTGAAGATCCTCGACGCGACAAGCGCATCGATTTTGTTGGTGGAATACGCGGTCTGGCTGAACTGGAAAAAAGAGTGAATAGTGGCGAAATGAAACTGGCCTTCTCGCTTTATCCTACCCAGCTTTCTGATCTGATGGCTGTTGCTGATGCAGAAGAAGTCATGCCACCCAAGTCGACCTGGTTTGAACCTAAACTGGCCGATGGCCTGGTTTCACACGTACTGGATGAAAAGGGTGTTTGATTAATATAGCTTAAACACTGTCCTCAAAATCATAATCCATTTCAGCATTAGGTTGCTGGAGGAAGTGTCCCTGGATAAAGTCGACGGCGCATTGCCAGAGTACGGCGAGTGAATTGGCTTCTTCAACAAAGGCAGCAATCGTCTGGATATTCTCCTTATTGGCATATTCAGCGATTGCCTTGACCTTTTCCTGGTTCTCAACATTTTGTGCCAGGCCATGGATGAGTTTCATATGCACCTTGATGTAATTTACTTTCAGGTGCTTAAGGGACTGGTAAGTATTTTGCTCGAGGCCAAAATTTTCCAGTGTGGTACGGCAGTGGAGTTCAGTGAGACCAGTAATGACATTTTTCGCCTGTTTCAGGAAGTTGAGTGCAGTTTCTTCACTGATTTCGAATACCAGGTTATCGGTATCAAGTTTTAATGATTTAACCCTGTCTCTTAACCAGGGTAAAAAGTCTGGATCAGTCAATGATGCACTGGATAGTTTGATAAACAGGCGCGTCTTTTTGCCTTCCTTGATCTGCTTTGATAACAACAGGAAAGAATTGGCAATCACCCAACGATCGACGAAGTTCATCAGGCTGGCATTTTCTGCGGCAGGTATGAATTCCTCTGGTGGAATTTCATTGCCTGACTCATCCAGCATGCGTAATAATACTTCATAGTGGGCGCCTGGTTCGCCATGTAAACTGACAATTGGCTGGAAAACCAGCTTAAACTTGTTTTCTTTCAAGGCGGTTTTAATTCGGCTAGACCAGACATTGGCCTGTTCCTGCTCTGCCATTTCTTCGATGGCAGGATTGTAAAGATGGTAGTTATTACCGCCTTCTTTATGTGCAATCAGGCTACCTTTTTCTGCACGAGTAATACAGTCGGTACTGTTCGATGTGGTTTCGTTCAGAAGTGTGATACCAATACTGGCGGTAGTCTGTACGGTTTTACCCCCACCAATATCTGCAAAATGCTCGGAGATAATTTTGCAGATTGCCTTTGACATTTTTTCCACTTGCTTATTGTCAGCATTTTGCGCCAGCAGGATAAACACCGGGCCTTCAAAGCGTGCCAGTAAACCGAAGTTTGCCAGCTTCTCTTTTAACATGCTGGCAATATCTGTGAGCATATGGTCACTAGCGCTGATCCCATGTTCAGTACGTATGTCCTGGTATTTATCCAGCGCAATGTAAATAACGGCGCCCTTTGCCTGGCCTTCAACCGCACGTGAAATAAACTGGTCGAGATGCTCAATAAAGAAATTGCGATTATACAAACCGGTGAGTAAATCCAGCTGACTCATGGCATTGAGCTTTTGCTCCAGCTCTTTGCTGCTTGACTCATCGCGGATAATAATCTGGGTACAGGACTCGCCTTCGTAACTGGCAGGAGAGAATTCCATTTTAATTTTGAATTTTTTACTTTCGATCGTCTGGCCATGCACAATGAGCTGCGTATCCATGGACTCACCCTTTGCATAACCACGCAAGAATTCTTTTAGCTTGACATGGTCATCATTGTTGACCATGTCCATAATCGGCATGCCCATCACATCATCAATATCTTCATAACCAAACATCTTGAGATAGGCACTATTTGCATAGATATGCATGCCGTCATGCACGTAGGCAATTGCATCACGTGAACTGTCGATCAGGGCCTTGGCGCGTTTTTCCGTCTCACGCAGCATCTGCTCGCAACGACGATGGGCGCGACGTTCATGAAGATCGGTGACTTCACGCTTCACAATGTGTTTCAGGCGTTCAGTTTGATCTTCACTGAGTGCATCACGGGCACCTGCCTTTAATATATCCAGGGCAGTTGTTTCCTTGCCAGGTAAAGTCACGATGACCAGGGGGATATCCCGCCCAAATC
>JASFLV010000129.1:0-7892 GCA_050117915.1 Thioalkalispiraceae bacterium
GTACAAACCATTAGTCTGACACGTTGCATCCTCTGCCTGGAAGCGAACCTGGAGTTCATCGCGAGCCCACTTCCCACCCAGTGAAAGTGCTGTACTCTTATAGCGACTGCCTTTTGCCTGGGAGAGAAATCGCCGTTGCAAGTGAAAAGCCTGTTGGCTCTCTTCCTGTAACGACACATGGGTCAGCTCTGCATCCGGCTCCAGAAGAATCTCAGTGATACCGTTATAAAAATACACAGAGCTTCCAGTGCTTATATAACGCTCAATAATTTCTGCCTGGGCACCCTGTTCCAGTACCAGCAGACTGCTGGGTTGGATCAGAGCCGGCTGGTTCAAGGATAGATTCAAATGCACAACTTCAACGGGTCGTTCCAGAACGGTGTTCTGTTCGATATGTATGAACAGGCCATCATTCATCAGTGCCGTATTTAACGCTGTAAATACATCATGATTATGGTTTGCCGTCTGACCAAACCAGGTAGAAAGCACCTCCGGGTGATGGCGTAGCGCGCGACGTAGACTACCAATCGATATCCCCTCTGGTAACTCAGCAAAACTGGTGAGGGCCGGGACATATCGACCATTGGCAAACACAATGCGATACGCGTCGGTTGCCTCAAACAACCAGTTCTCAATATCGCCAGCTTGTAGTGCATCAAACTCTTCACTAACCGGGGTAAAGTTTTGGGTAAACAGGCCATCCAGTAACGTATACTTCCAGCTTTCTGATTTTCGCGTTGGGATTGGCAAATGCTTTATCTCGGTCTGAGCATGTTCCTGCATACGCCTGAGCCAGGCATGCGTATCGCTAGTCTCTGAAAACTTGTTTAGGTCAACCAGCTGCGTAAACCAGTCGCGCCTGTCTGTGTCGGAAACGGTTGTCATGCTGCAGTCTCCTGTTCAATCCAGCTATAACCTTTTTCCTCCAGTTCGAGGGCAAGATTTTTGTCACCAGAACGGACGATGCGCCCCTCTGACAATACATGTACATAGTCCGGCGTAATGTAATCCAGTAACCTTTGATAGTGTGTTACCAGGATAAAGGCTCGATCCGGACTACGCAGTGCATTCACGCCTTCGGCGACAATCCGCAGGGCATCGATATCCAGGCCCGAATCGGTTTCATCCAGAATGGCCAGCACAGGTTCAAGCATCGCCATTTGCAGAATTTCATTACGCTTCTTCTCACCACCGGAAAAGCCTGAATTGACACTTCGTTTCAATAGCTTTTCATCGAGCTGTAAAAGCCTGGCCTTTTCCCGTACTTGCTGCATGAAGCTGACAGCATCAACAGCTTCCTCACCACGGGCCTGGCGGATCGCATTCAGTGATTCTTTTAGAAAGCTCATATTGTTGACACCAGGTAATTCAACCGGGTATTGCATGGCAAGAAATACCCCCTTTTGTGCCCGTTCCTCTGGCTCGAGACCTAACAGGCTTTCACCATTGAAAATAACTTCACCGTCGGTAACTTCATAACCTTCACGACCGGCCAGGATATGCGCAAGGGTACTTTTACCGGAACCATTGGGTCCCATGATCGCATGTA
The DNA here is from genome assembly GCA_050117915.1 of Thioalkalispiraceae bacterium. Classification (GTDB taxonomy): domain Bacteria; phylum Pseudomonadota; class Gammaproteobacteria; order UBA6429; family Thiohalophilaceae; genus SZUA-24. The sequence goes on from JASFLV010000129.1 coordinate 1,550, forward strand.
CCTCTCCGGGGTTAACGTCCAGGCTCAATCCATTCAGGATCTGTTTGCCTTCTACATTGGCTTTTAAATCTTTGATTGAAAGCATTTTATTACTCCTAATTGTTTAACCCACTGCACCTTCCAGGGTGACGTTCAGCAGTTTTTGCGCCTCGACAGCAAACTCCATCGGCAGCTCTTTAAACACTTCCTTACAGAAACCATTAACGATCATGGAGATCGCCTGCTCTTCTGATAAACCCCGTTGCCGGCAATAAAACAGCTGCTCTTCACTGATCTTTGAGGTTGTCGCCTCATGCTCAACTTTGGCAGTCGGGTTACGCACCTCCATGTACGGAAAGGTATGCGCTCCACATTCATCGCTCAGCAGTAAAGAGTCGCACTGGGTGTGATTGCGCGCCCGCTCAGCTTTGGGTGTCATCCGCACCAGACCACGGTACGTGTTCTGGGCATTACCCGCAGAGACGCCTTTGGATACGATAGTACTACGGGTGTTTTTCCCGATATGAATCATCTTGGTTCCGGTATCCGCTTGCTGTTTACCGCGAGTGACCGCAACTGAATAAAACTCACCAACAGAATCATCGCCACGTAAGATGCAGCTGGGATATTTCCAGGTGATGGCCGAGCCGGTCTCCACCTGGGTCCAGGAGATACGGGAACGATCACCACGGCAATCGCCGCGCTTGGTGACAAAGTTATATATACCACCCCGACCCTGTGCATCACCGGGATACCAGTTCTGCACGGTTGAATACTTAATAGTCGCATCATCCATCGCCACCAGTTCCACAATCGCAGCATGTAACTGGTTTTCATCGCGCATTGGTGCAGTACAACCTTCCAGGTAACTGACATAACTGCCTTCTTCAGCAATGATCAAGGTCCGCTCAAACTGGCCGGTGTTGGCCGCGTTAATCCGGAAATATGTCGAGAGTTCCATCGGGCACTTGACGCCTTTGGGAACATAGACAAACGTGCCATCGGTAAATACCGCGGAATTCAGACAGGCAAAATAATTATCCTGATAAGGCACGACGGTACCTAGATACTTCTGAACCAAATCGGGATAATCACGAATCGCCTCAGAGATGGAACAGAAAATTACGCCGGCATCAGCCAGTTCCTTTTTAAATGTTGTGGCCACTGAGACACTATCGAATACGGCATCAACCGCCACACCGGCCAGAGCCTTTTGTTCCTCAAGGGGAATCCCCAGCTTGTTATAGGTATCAAGCAATTCCGGATCGACCTCGTCCAGACTCTTGGGCCCGTCCCCCTTTTTCCTGGGCGCGGAATAATAGGAAATGGCCTGGTAGTCGATCGGCGGATGCTCCAGGTGTGCCCATTCCGGCTCATTTTGTTGAAGCCAGTGTTGATAGGCCTTGAGGCGACGCTCGAGCATCCAGTCTGGTTCACCTTTCTTCTGAGAAATAAACCGGATGACCTCTTCGTCGAGACCGGGTGGCACGGTGTCACTGTCTATCGCGGTCACAAATCCATGTTTGTAGTCGGATTTGATGTACTCACCGATGCTGTCTGTACTAGATGACATAGACCGTATCCTTCTGTGGTTATTCCTGAGTGTTTTACTTGGTTAATGATATGAGCAGCGCCGCGGCTTTTCAATGACACAGCTCGTAGGGTCTCTATATAAATTCTAACTTATTGATATTAAAGTAATTGACTGCCATTCCGGGTAAGTATGTACTTACCCTTCGCTGCAGAGAATGGCTGGCTTGAGGTATTCTGTTCAGAAACCCTCGAAAAAGGCTTTTTCCATTTCCCGGTAAACAAAATTGGCATTGGCACGCTGGTTAGATTCATACAGGCGAGTATCCTGCCAGTCCTTGAACTGCACATTTTCGACGGCATCCAGCATTGGTACGCCGTTCTCCACCGCCTCGCGCATCGCGGCGCGCATACGCGTCACATACTCGTGGGTCTGTTTCACCATCGGAAAGGGAGCACGTTGGGCGCTACCATGACCCGGTACCATCAACTTCACATTCGCGAAATGACTGATTAACCAGTCCTGCGCCTTGAGGATCTGGGCACTATCACCATCGCCCATGAACGTCGTGCGTTGATTAAAGGCCAGATCGGAAATCCATAACACGTCCTGGTTGACCTGATGCACCAGCAAGTCACCATAAGAATGATGCTTACCAGTATTGTATATATCAATAATCTCTTCGCCGAGGGTGATACGTTTTTTCGCAAATGGTTCTAAGTTGAGATACTGATCCGGCTGCAAAGGTTTGAAACCCTGCATGTCTTTTGTCAGTAATTCTTTCCGGTAGTCAACCGACTTTTGCAAGGTAGCCGAATGATTATAATCTTCCGTACCTGAATGGGCGATAATCGTCACGCCAGGTAAATTTTGAAATGCAGTTGCACCATAAGCATGATCCGGATGGTTATGAGTAACAATAAGGTACTTGACTGACTTGTCCGTCAGACAGCGAATAGTGCTGATTAGCCGTCTGCCTAGCTTCGGTGTGCCCAGGGTATCGATGACGATCACACCTTTGTCGGTGATAATAAAACCTGCGTTGCCATTCAGACCACGGTTTTCCTTGTTCAGTTGAGAAATATTTCCAAAAACAAAATATGTATTGTCCAGCAACTGATAAACAGGTAATGGACGATGGTCGGGGGCCTCAGGATCAATTTTAATGTCCGGTAATTGCTGCGTATCAATCGCATTCGCAGGTAGCTGCCAGTCTGCAGGATAATGATCACGTTGCAGCTTTTTGCACTCATCTGCAATCACTGTGTTGCTTAGCAGCAGGGGTACCAGCAGCAAGACAACCCAGCTCACATGCATCAGGCTTTTGTTCATCGTAAAATTCGTTTGTTGGATTTCTTTGCCCCTTGAATATACAGGGTTAAGTTTCACAATCATTGTACGCCACCTCCATGTCTATGCTATGGCCCTTAAAAAACTGTATTTCAATAGTTAGTACTATATTCATTAATAAAATATTCTAATAAGCCTGGCTGTCTGTGACTATAGTCAGGAAATGAATAGTTATCCAACAACACTGGATACAAACATGATTATAGCGGCCCGGTATCCCTTGTTTGTTTTACTTCATCAATTAGTGACTGCATGCGCTGGTAATGACTGCCCTTCCAGTAAATGCGCTGACAATCAGGACACTGCCAGAAATGATCATAATATTTACGCGTACGAGGTAACAGGTGAGTAAGAATTAGCTGTTTGTCAACAGTTTCAAGTAGAGCATTACAGTGCATGCAACGGGTAAAGGGCTGTAAGTTATTAAATAGTTCAAAGCGTGTTAAAACTTCCAGGAGTTGCTGCTTTGGTTGACGTGAACGAACCAAATATCCTCGGGTAACTATCTTGCGCATTAATAGCTGCCTATCGCAAGTCAATAAAATACGCTGTTGTTCTGCAGCAATCATGGCAAGCGTTTGGTCAGCAGAGTCATTACGATACAGGCTATCAAAACCAAGCATACGCAAGTAAGCGGCCAGTCGCCCCAGATGGGTATCGAGAACGAAACGGGTTTTTCGCAGTGGCTCTGGACGTAAGTGAATTACCGGCGATATGTCCAGTGACTCGAATACCGGATAAACACTTATCTGTTCGCCTCCCTGTACCTGATAGTCAAAATTGACCGAACATCCATTGACAAGAATTAAATCAATTTCGGTATGCGGGACCCCGATTGCTTCAACCAGATCCTTGATTGAGGTGCTATTCTTTATTTTATAACTAAACCGTTGCTTGCGTTTTTCCGGGGGCAAAAAGTCATTCAGCTCTGCATAGAAGCGTATCGTGACCTGCTTAACCATCGTTATGACCCATAAGATTTTTAGTAGCATATCCAGGCAAAGATAGCTATCGCTGTATAGAGCTATCTGGCCTACATAATTATTTCCAGGCCCCACAACCCATCCCATCTACCAGGTATATTATAAATTCACTATATAAATAGAATAAATACTGTTTCACAATTTTTCACTTATCTGTGTGTTAATATATTTACTGATTCACACTGTGTTCGGGAGAGATTTCAATGATAAAACATATTTATCAATCTGTTACCTATCTTGTCTTAATATTCACAATGGCTGGCTGTGGCGGTGGCAGCACGCAAGAGACGGGTACGCTACAACTGGGTATTACCGATGCCCCAGTGGATAGCGCCGAAGCAGTAGTCATTCATTTTGATCGAATCATCCTTCACCATGAAAATGGCAATATCGAAGAAACGGTGTATGACCCACAAACCATGCAGGAAGGCTATAGTATCGACCTGCTTGCCTTGCAAAGTGGTCAATGGACCGGGGTACTCGATAAAGATTTACCGGCAGGTCATTACAGCTGGATTCGTCTAGAAATCGATCTACGCAAATCATATATTCAGATCAACGGACAACAATTCGGGCTGCGTTGTACCAGTTGTGAAAATAATGGTTATAAACTAAATAGCAGCTTCATTATCGAGTCAGAAGCAACCCTTGCTTATATGCTTGATTTCGATCTACGTAAATCGATAACTGACCCTAATAACTCAGGAACGAACTATATATTACGCCCGACACTGCGCACTATTGAAACCGCAGCTAGTGGTAAATTGAGTGGTACTGTTGATGCCACATTGATTGCTAACCTGGGTGGAATTGAAGGCTGCAGTGTCTATGTATTTAATGGCCATGACGCACTGTTGGATGATGTCTATATTCCCTTTACTTCAGCTATGCCCGCATCGCAAAACAATCCGGTTAGTAGCGCAACTGTTCGTGATGATGGCTCTGGTACTTACCTGGCTGCATTCCTGCCTGAAGGAGATTATACCGCAGCACTAACCTGTGACGCGGAAAATGACAGTGCAGCGAGGGATGATGCGCTGGTATTTGGTGCCAGTGCGAACGTATCCATAATCGCCGGTGAAACGACAACCCAGGACTTAACGATGCCGATTGCTTCCCCCTGATAGGTAATACCGTTAGTTACGATGTATACCTGGCGAGTGACGGATGTATATTGCATCTTATATTTTATTCATGTTTACTAGGGTTTTGAGTATCCGCTCGGTATACTTGATCGGCAAAGAAAAATGACCCTCACCAGGCACGAGATGTAATTCCGAATCCGGGACCTGTTGTTGCAACCATTTACTATGTAATGGTGCAACAACATGGTCCTGCTCACCGTGCCATAATTGAAGTGATTTTACCCTGCTAAGCTCAAAGGGCCAGGCCTGGTTGGCAGCGACCAGATCATCAATCCCACCCGCATTAGTTCTTGAAAAGGCACAGGCGAGATTATTAGCCATAATGCGATGGACCTCTGATTCAGCAAGTATTGCCTGATCGGCCTTGCTATTAATTTTCCCCAGGAATGAAACAACCTGGCGAGGCACACAGCGCAACAATAAACTTATTACACTGCCATAACTGATTTTCAATAACCATGGTGAGTAACCAGCAAGAAATAGCGCACCCCGCGCATACATGGACATAACTGCACGCAACTCAGGCACCACCAATGATCCCAGGCCACAACAAATTCCAGTCGCAATGACACGTGATGGTAACTGGCTTGCACATGCCAGGGCATAAGGCGCACCCCCTGATACTGCTATCAGGTAAAATTGATCATAGTGTAAAGTATCGGTGAGCTCCTCAACTGCCGTGACCCAGGTAAGATAGCGACCCTGCCGTACAGGTGAGGAATTGCCATAGCCGAACCGATCTGGCGCAATCAGGTCAATCCCGTATTTGACCGCAGCTGCATTCAGTAATTCACCTTCCAGGCGCGAACCAGGCAAACCATGAAAATACAGCGCCGGATTTCCGCCCGCCACACCATAACGGGCGTAACTGATTTTCATGCCATTTTGCAGCGTATGAAGTAATTGTTCCATATAAAACAAATATATATAAACAAACAACAAAATAAAGCAGTTAAGAGATAAAATGAATTTTGCATTAGCGTATTTGTCATATTAAAGGCTGCTATTCCCAGTTAACAGGGCGACTTATGGAAATTAGCCACATATTATTCATGTTTATTGTTATGTTGCTGCTTGCAGCCGTGACATATCCGCTGGCAGAGAAACTACGTATTCCCTTTAGTGCCCTGCTGCTGCTGAGTGGAATTTTGGGGGCGGAGGTCATTAGCTTTCTCGAATTTGACACTGGCCTGCGCTGGTATCATTTTGAGGACATCATATTCAAACTGTTCCTGCCGGTACTCATCTTCGAGTCCGCCCTTAATATTAAAAGCCGTGAGTTGCTACGTAATTTGATAATTATATTATTACTGGCTATTCCAGTTATGTTGTTATCCACTCTGATTATTGCCGCC
>JASFLV010000130.1:0-7879 GCA_050117915.1 Thioalkalispiraceae bacterium
GCGAGGGAACAGTGTTCATGAGAACAGTCGTCACCATCCTGCCATTTCTGCATTGGCATCATCCTGTCAAGCTAACAAAAGAGCTGCATTTAAATGTAGAATTATTAATCAACTCAACCCGTCCACAGATAGTTCACAGACTAGGCAATCTGGATAGAATCGCGTACGCTAAGCGTAACATGCAGGATGAAACTAGCGACGAACAATTAATGTTAAATTACAAGGAGGGAGATAGCGCTGCCTTTGAGGTATTGTACACTCGCTTCCGTCTTCCTATGTTCCGTTACCTGCGGAACCAGTGTGGTAACGAGGCCGTCGCTGAAGAAATTTTCCAGGATGTCTGGTTGAACCTGGTTCGTGCCAGAAAACGTTATCAGGTTACCGCCAGTTTTAAAACCTACATCTACCGTCTTGCGCATAACCGGCTGATTGATTATTACCGCAAACAAAAACATGGCGTACCCAGTTCTTATCATGAACATGAAAATCTCCTCAATACCAATGACACAGCAAATCATATAACACCACAAAGACAGCTAAATTCAGAACGGCAGGTTGATTCTTTATTAAATGCACTTGCAGAATTACCTGAGGCACAACGCGAAGCTTTTTTGCTCAAAGAAGAAACCGGGTTATCGGTGGAAGAAATCGCAGAAATGACTAACGTGAAGACCGAAACTGCAAAGAGCCGAATACGTTATGCGATGAATAAGTTAAAACAGGCAGTAGAGTTAGAACATCATGACTGATAACAAAACAACAAAATCAGAGTTAGAAGAGTATCTTTCAGGTAAGTCACCATTATCGAAGCTTTATCAACAATGTAATGTCGGTGAGCCTGGTAAAGATATTGATGAACATATCCTCAACACTGCAAAACAGGAAGTTGAGTCACATTCCTCTGCATCTTCTCATCGGGGCTATCGCTGGTATCTGCCAACGGCCCTGGCTGCGAGCCTGATTTTAGCGGCAATAATCGTTCAGATAGTGCCGACTGATAAAACTACGGAGACAGGTCAAATTTCTGAGAGTAGCAGCCAAAATGATAGCCGTCAGCACTCAGCCGCGGGGCGTGCAACTCCTGAAATATTATTAGAAAATATAAATAATCTGCTTGCTGAAGGGAAAGAGGATGAAGCAGAAAAAGAGTATAAGATCTTTACGGAATTATTCCCAAACCACCAGATTGATTACAAAAAATACCCACATTTAAAAAAGTTGCCTGAAGAATAATTTATTTATTCTTTACATGTTTCATCATGCGACGACGCTTAGCTACCTGTCTTGCGGTTAACTTGTTCTTCCTGCCTTTATACGGATTTTCACTGGTTTTAAATTCCACCCGTACTGGAGTTCCAGTCAGTTTCAAATGTTTTCGAAAACTATTTACCAGATAGCGTTTATAACTGTCAGGTAACGATTTTGTCTGGTTACCGTGAATGACAATAACTGGCGGGTTCTTACCACCCTGGTGTGCGTAACGTAACTTAATTCTTCTCCCATGTACCAGCGGAGGTGGATTGGCAGTCACCAGATCACCCAACAGGCGTGTTAGTCGTGGCGTAGTGAGATCAGCCATCGCAGAGCGATAGGCTTGCTGAATAGATGGGAATAAGTCACCCACTCCGCTGCCATGTAAGGCCGAAATAAAATGCTGCTTTGCATAATTAATAAATGGCAGTTTCAGATCAAGTTCACGTTTAACTTTCTCCCGTTGGTCCTGATCCAGGCCATCCCATTTATTAATTACAATTACCAGGGCACGCCCTGTTTCGTTCACAAAACCGGTTAGACTTGCATCCTGTTCGGTAACCCCTTCCGACGCATCAAGCAACATCAGGACCACGTGGGCATCTTCAATTGCCTGTAAGGATTTTATTACACTGAATTTCTCAATGGCTTGATTGATGCGTCCACGACGCCGGACACCGGCAGTATCGATCAGGGTATAGCGTTGTTCGTCACGCTGGAAAGGTAAATAAATGCTATCTCGAGTCGTGCCTGGCATATCAAAGGTAACTACTCTTTCTTCACCTAAAATACGATTAACCAGTGTAGACTTACCCACATTGGGACGACCGATGACCGCAACCTTAATTCCATTTTCCTCGGTATCTGCTTCAGCCTCCTCCTCATCGATGACAAAGTCCCTGGTAATCTCGCTAATCATTGAGGTGACACCCCGACCGTGTTCCGCAGCAATTGGAAACATACTTTCGAATCCAAGCTGATAAAAATCACTTAATACAAGATCTTCATTTAAACCATCGATTTTATTGACAATCAGATGTACAGGCTTACCTGTCTGTCTTATTCGATCAGCAATTTTCTGATCACCTGGCAACAAGCCATCCCTTGCATCTACCAGGAACAGAATCTGGTCAGCTTCTTCTACTGCATGCCAGGATTGAACTGCCATTATGTTGTCGATATCTTCCTGATCATCACTCAGCCCACCAGTATCAATGACAATATAACCAGTACCACCAAGCTTACCTTTACCATACTTGCGGTCACGGGTCAGACCTGGCTGATCAGCAACCAGCGCATCGCGTGTTCGTGTCAAACGATTAAACAGAGTTGATTTACCCACATTTGGACGTCCAACCAACGCCAATACAGGTTTTAAACCAGACATTTATCTCGTAACCTTTTGTACATGTTATATTAAAAGCCAGATTAATATTAAAGATGCATTTGACTAATTTATAAAGTCGATGATGGCAATCCGCAATGGCTATAGCGCGATTGCTTTCCCCAAAACTCAGTCAATGTCGCTTTATGGAATCATCAGGGATAGGATATTTCGAAGGCCTCAGCATGACCATGTCGATCCATTGCAATCACGACACCCTCTTTCTTTAAAGGAGCCGCCAGGATGTCCAAGGTTTTTGGATAGTTGAGGTCTTCCTCCTCGTCCAGACTAGGGCTCCTGTAATTAAATGTATCTAACTTGACGCGAGCTGCCAGTTCACCTGTATCGCGTCTGAACCAATGCAAGAAGCCATTGAAGTCGCCCACAATGATATAGTTAGAATCCACCAGTGGCCGTGTCAGACTACGACGCAACAATGCATCCTGTTTCCAATGGGTTGCACCATTGGCTTTGTCCAGGGCTAATATCTGTGAATTAGAATCGACGATGTAGAGACGTGTGGCATCCACGTCCATACCTATGTATGAGTCCAGGTCGCGGCTCCAGATTACCTTACCGGAATCCAACGCCACTGCTTCGAGCTTTCCCTGAAAGGCAACCGCATACACCACATTATTAGAAATAACAATTTCTGCGTCGATATCTACCATTCGTTCCAATGCAGACCTGCCTCGCGCGACAGAAACCGGTGTTTGCCAGATTATTTTTCCAGTGCGCAGTTCATAGGCAATCAGTTTGCCATTGTCGAATGCACTTAGTACAAGGCCATTATGAATCACCGGGGCACTGGTGCCGCGCAGAGTTAATGAAGGTGTAATTTGCCTGTCAGACCAGAGTTTTTCGCCGTTGTTAGAATTCAGCGCAATAACTTCGCCATTCACACAACGCACGACAACATAACCATTTTGCACAGCAGGGGCAGCGAGTACTTCACTGGAAACCCTGACTTGCCAGTTCAGTTTACCGTCACCCTTATTAATTGCTATCACATGCCCATCGCTAGTGCCTAGATATAGAATGCTGCCTTCCAGGGTTAAGGGGCTGCCTATCTGATAGCCGATGTCAGTCTTCCATAAAATAGTCCTATCAGCGATCCTGAATGCGGTAACTGTGCCCGTATGATCTACACTATAAACGATCCCCTCGTTGACTACAGGTTGAAGCCTGAGGTAATTGTCACTTGCACCTTCATCTATTTTGTAGTGCCAACGCTTTTTGATGTTAAAAGCGTTATCAATTTTCGTTAATGTCTTTGGAGGTTTGACTGGCGAAGGTGAAGTAGAGCACCCCACCAGCATTACCGTAAGCACAGATAGTGTAAATAATAAACGAGCCATCATTATTTTGCTTCTTCGGATATCGAGGAGAGTTCTGCTACACCCAGGTTGTTTAGCTTCATTTGAATAAATTCACGCTGTTTGCCACTAAAGAATGTGGAATCGAGTGCAGATTGATACGATTTACGTGCCTGTTCGATATTGCCACGCTTACTATAGAGATCACCCCGGATCGCCGAGTATTGTGCATCAAAAGCCGGTTCCTTTACATCCTTTAATAATTGCTCTACTTCATCAAGTTTATTTTCTGCGATAAGGAGTTTGCTTAATCGGATACGTGCAATATGTGATATAGACTCATGACCAGAATGATCCAGAGACCAACGTAAATATTCAATCGCCTTTTGCTTCTCAGTATCTTTATATGCCGCTTGCGCCATTCTTAGTGCCGCCAGTGCCGCATAGGGTGTACCCTCGTAGTCCTGTTTCAGCGTGGTAAAGGTTGTTTCAGCATCATCTTTTGCATCAGTTACCTGAGACATAAACTGGTCATAAAGGGCAGAAGCAACCAGGGCTCTTGTTTCTTTATATTCATTCCATTTCCAGAAACCAATTATGGCGCCAATGCCGATGATGATCCCCACGACAATCGCTACTCCATTCTCCTTCCACCACTTTTTCAGGGCTTCAACCTGTTCTTCGTCTGTTAATTGCTCACTCATGTTCTTACACCTGTACGAAATCTGTTAATTTATAAATTGTTTGAGCCAGTCAGTTAGATCTGCCTGTGAAATTGTCTGTTGTGTTTCATCGCTCCGAAGATGCTTGATTGTTATTTGAGATGAGGCCATTTCATCCTCTCCCAAAATTAACGCCAGGCTGGCCTGACTTTTATCCGCCTTCTTCATCTGGCTTTTCATACTGCCACCACCTGCATTGACCTGTAGGCGTAGTTCGGGTAATTGATCACGCAATTTTTCAGCCAGCTGAAGACCATAGCGTTGGGCATCCTGATTAAGAAGTATCAAATAAGCGTCAACATGACTCACTGAGCGGTTGATAAAATCATCATCCAGTAACTCGACCAACCTCTCCAAGCCAATCGCAAAACCCACAGCAACAGTATCGCGTCCACCCAGTTGCTTGACCAGGCCATCATAACGACCGCCAGCACAAACTGTACCCTGTGCCCCCAGATGCTCGGTCACCCATTCAAAAACGGTTCGGTTGTAATAATCCAGACCTCGGACCAAACAGGGGTTAATTCGATATGTTATGCCGATTTCATCGAGGATCGTACACAATTCCTGGAAATGTTGTTCAGATTCCTCATCAAGATGCTCAGATAGTTTGGGCGCTGCCGCGATGATGTCTTGCATATCTGGATTCTTGCTGTCCAGAATCCGCAAAGGGTTGGTCGTCAAACGACGTTTGGAATCCTCATCCAGTTTGCCCTCATGCTGTTTAAAATAATCTACCAGTGTATCACGGTAAGCTGCTCTTGCTTCATTCGAGCCCAGTGAATTCAACTCCAGTTCGACTTTGTCCTGTATTTCAAGTTGTTTCCAGAAACGCGCAGTCATCAGAATCAATTCAGCATCAATCTCCGGACTATCCAGACCAAACACTTCAACACCAAACTGGTGAAATTGACGATACCGGCCCTTTTGCGGACGTTCATGCCGGAACATCGGCCCTGCATACCAGAGCTTCTGAATTTGATTATGTAGCAGCCCATTTTGTAACGCGGCCCTGACACAACTTGCCGTCCCTTCAGGTCGCAATGTCAAACTATCACCATTACGATCTTCAAAGGTATACATTTCCTTTTCGACAATATCTGTAACTTCACCGATAGAACGTTTAAACAAATTAGTCATTTCAAGCAATGGCATACGAATTTCCTCATAACCATAGCTTTGCATAAGTTGATGAAAAACTTGCTCGACTAACTGCCAGCTCTTAATTTCATCTGGCAGAATATCATTCATCCCTCGTATTGCTTGAATTGACTTGCTCACAATTATTTATTGTTCTTCTGTTGTTCCAAGACGAAAATAGGCTATCTCATCTCTCTGAAAGCGTTGGTGGTTGAATAACTCATCCTTGTAATAAACCTCGACACCATCAGCATTCCCAAGCAGAATAATGAATGGCGCCACACCGTCTACATATATTTCTGAGCCCGCATCCACCAGACGATATACATGTCTTTCGCCTGCCGAGTCATTTACTTCAGTCCACGAGTCTTGTGTATAAACGAGTTTTAGATCACCTTTAGCTGCTGGGACATTTACCTCGGCTGCGTTGATCGCGGCATCTTTTTCATCAATCAAAAGTGGCGCAGAATTTGCTGCGTCTGTTGTCGCGGTATCAGCATCTGTCTCAACAGTATCCAGATCGACAATTGCACCACTATCCTGCAGCTGCTCGATAGCTGATTGTTCTGCATTGTATTGCTGTATCTGTTCCCGTACCTGTACAGGGCGTTCAATAACGGCATCACTAGCTGTGCTTTCGGGAACTGGTACCTCGATAGTTGTTGATTCACTGACTGGCTTCACGTCAAACATATGGAATCTTTCTGCCAGCCACATCAGTCCCGCTGCTATAAGCAGGACAATGACCAGAACAAAGACCGGTTTGAATACTGCAGGGTTAATGCTTTTTTCCGGCTGAATACTGACACTTTCTGGAATAAGCGCTGCATTGATTTCATGCCCTTTGCTGTAGGCATTAACAATCTCATCCTCAGGAAGTTTAAGTATCCGCGCATAGGAACGAAGATAGCCACAAATATAGGCTGGCGAAGGTAGTGCATCATAATTATCTGATTCCAGCGCGTCTACAATATTCACATCCAGGTGCAGGTGATGAGCGACTTCATCTCGACTTAAATGCAAATCTTCGCGGGTTAGCCTGAGTCTATGCCCGGGTAATGCAACTGGCTTCGACTCCTCAGCTGCCGCTTCATCTATTTCATCAGTATGAGTATGTTCAGACATAGCTATATCTTGCCTTGCTTCTCGAATTTCAAAAGCAGTTCAGCCTCTTTAGAGTCTGGGTACTTACCTTTTAATTTTATTTTATAACTTGCTACGGTATTCTTTGCTCCACGACCATTCTCCAGCAGAATCCCCAGCCAGAGACTCTCCGGAGTTTGCGGTGCAACAGCAAGATAACGTGAATAAAGTTTATAGGCAGCTACTGCGTTGCCACTATCAAATCTAATCTGTGCCAGTTTTAGCAGGCTATTAGCCATTTTGCTGTTATAGCGTAAGGCCTGTTTGAATGCTTGTTCAGCTTTAGCAATTTGCCCCTGCCTTAATCGACATACTCCGATATTCTCATAGGATTTGGCCTTATTCGAATACAAGGGATCCTTGAGAGGCTTTGTGAATAATCCTATAGCTTGTTCAAAGTCGCCGGTATCACAAAGGAATACCCCGTAATTATTTTGTATTGTATGATTATCAGGTGCCCGATCCATGGCTATTTTATAATGTTTCTCCGCATTATCAGGATCATTGAGCCGTCGATAAACTTCAGCTTTATAATGATGCGCATTAGCATTACCTGAATCAAACTCCAGTGCTTTATCCAGCTTGTGCATAGCACGTTTATACTGTCCTTGTTTCAGATAACCCAAACCAAGTTGCGCATTAAGTTCGGCAGCGCGTTCTAAATCAGCTGATGTATTAACCGTCGTACATGCAGACACAAGGAGTAACAACATGCCAACAATTACCATTTTTCTCATCGAGTGACTCCTACTCTGATTTGTTTTAATTTTCGCTTGGTACGATCCATAACCTGACCAGCCAATTGCCCACAGGCTGCATCGATATCTTCGCCACGTGTTTTACGGGTAATCGTAGTAAGCCCATTTGCAATGAGCACATCTCTAAACGCATCTATCTTAGTTTGTGATGAGCTGCGATAACTG
>JASFLV010000131.1:0-7870 GCA_050117915.1 Thioalkalispiraceae bacterium
CTGTCTTCCTTGATCTCCTCCTGTAACTGTATATGCAACTCTGCATTTGCCTGTTTGAGTTGCTCCAGTTCGGTACTCAAATTCTTGTTATTCAGTGCCGTCGCCTGTGCCAGCCTTTGCTGTTTGACCAGTTCTTGATCTAGCTGTTTATATTTTTCCCGTAGCTTTTCCAGTTGAATTACGGCGGGCGCTTCCTCAGAAACATAGGTACTCTTGATCCAGCCAACGACACCGGAGGGTGCTTCTATTTTGACGTATTGACCCGCATTATCCAGCACTTCCAGTTTCATCCCGGTGGTGACCACCGCAATCGGAGAAAGTGAATTATCCGGTTCCGTACGGACCCCAACACGCAGGCTATCCTTCACAAAGACTTCCTTCGCGAATAAATTCTGACTTACTGACAAAGCTGCCAGGCTGGTGATGAGAAGCAAAAAGATACTCCGTGGCATTTGAATATCCTATAAATTCCAGAGTGCCGTCATTTTTCTACATTTTTCTGCATTTTTCTGGTAAATGTATCGGCATATGAACAAGTGACTTTACCGCAAACCCGTCACCTTTGGCTGAAAATAAGCCATTTACGGGCTTTTTAAAGGGATTGCGCCATTATTCAAATCAATACAGACCCTCTCATTCTGTATTAGAACCGGCAAGCCCGTGAGTGACTTGCCCTGGCAGGGACCATGTAGGCAAAAACCGGTATCCGGCTCAAACAGGGCCCCATGCAAGCTACATTGAATAAACTTTGACTCAACATCGAAAAACTGATTTGGCGTCCAGTTTAAACTTACCTGCGTATGTGGACACGTATTGAGGTAAGCATAGTAGTGCCCTTCCCAGTTGATCAGGAAACACGCCTGTTGCCCCAGAGGTAAACTGAATTCGAGTGATTCCGCGTGCTTAAGTTGTCCAACAGAACATACAGAATAACATTGCTGTGAAGTATCTTCGTTCATCAGGCGGAAATGTGCACAACAACGTCACGTGTTGCGCTGGCATGCCGGTGCTCCCAGAGGTAAATTCCCTGCCAGGTTCCCAGGGCAAGTCTATTGTCCACAATCGGAATGGATAAGGAAGTTGCGGTTAACGCTGATTTTATGTGTGCCGGCATATCATCAGGGCCTTCCAGGGTGTGTGTATAGAGGCTGTCATATTCAGGTACCAGTCGATTCAGCCAGGCTTCCAGATCACGTTTAGCTGAGGGATCCGCATTTTCCTGAATGACCAAACTTGCAGAGGTATGCCTAATAAAAAGTGTACACAGACCCGTCTCAATATTTTCCTGCTGAACAACACGCTGAATCTCTGCTGTAATTGGATGTAGGCCCTGTGTATTTACCTGAATGTGAAGTGTTTCAACCATTTTTGATCTACTGTTTAGCGGTTTAATGATCGTTTTGATCACAAAAGTTCATCTGAGCCTGTATTTTAAGGGCTTTTTTGACTTTTTTTAAGGAAAAAGTGTATTTTTCACTCCACATATCTTAAGATTGTGCTATTGTACAATGATTAAAGGCATTTGAAATGTCTTGATGATATAACAGTTTTTTATAACACCTAACTAAACATTTCAGGAGTTTAAGAAATGGCAACAAAGAAAAAGGCAAAGAAAAAAGCGAAAAAGAAGGCTGCAGTAAAGAAGGCTCCAGTCAGAGGTATTCGCGATCCGATGACTAAAACGCAACTTTATACAGAAATTGCTGAGCGAACTGAACTGAAAAAGAAAGACGTACAGGCCGTCTTTGATGAACTGGCGACTATCATCAATGGTCACATCAAAAAAGGTGCGGCAGGTACATTCACCTTGCCTGGCCTATGCAAGGTCAAAGTAAGACGCAAGAAAGCAACAAAGGCACGCAAGGGAATCAATCCCTTCACCGGCGAGCCAACGGTCTTCAAGGCGAAGCCAGCCGTTAATGTTGTCAAAATCCTGCCTCTGAAGGCGATGAAGGAAATGGCTAACTAAGCGCTGTATTAAAATGGGGCCCGTATCAGACGGCCCCGTTTTAATTAATCCTCATTCGATCTCATAATCGAATACTCTTCGCTTACCCCAATAATTCAAGTACCCCACGAAGATGCTCTACCTCATGGTGGATAGCGTTGGCTTGTTGTTCACGAACTTTCGCGGTGCGATGGGGCCGGGAAAACTGGGTCGTATGTACCGTTGTTATCCCCGACTGATCAGCACCGAGGAATTCATCACTTCCCCCGTCACCAACGAAAAGACTATGGTCCTGATGGGTGTGCATATTGGTAAGCGCATATTGATAAATAGCGGGGTCCGGCTTTTTCAATCCGCACTCACAGCTAAAGAAGGTATTATCAAACAATTGAGCCAACGGAGAATCCGGCCAGGCCGCCACTTCCGCCGTCGAGGCATTCGAAACCAGGGCCAGCTTCAGGTTTTGATCTTTTAGTTCAGATAACACCTCTAAAACATCGTGCCTGACTTGCAACAGGGCATAATCGAAACGGCGTTGCCGGTGTTCAGCCGCTTCTTTGACCCGCGCACGGCTAATTTCCGGATCCAGGGTTTTTGCCAGGGTATACAGGACCTGTTCATGTTCAGTCGGTTGACAGATCTCATGCTCAGCACTAAAGCAGGCACTGTTCCATTGTTCATGGTCAAAACCGAGAATATCGGCGGTAAATCGGCCTACCTCAGCAGGTACTTCGCCAACGCTGATCAGAGTATTGAAAAGATCGAAAAAGACTGTATTGATTTTAGACATCAAATATTAAAAATAACCGTCGACACTGACTATTTTAATATTTAATAGCGACTTTCACTAGATACAAATGTCAGATGATCAAAACCTGAACACGAAACCATAAATGAAACTGTCATCGATCTGCAGATCCCTTCCATCATCAAGATTAGTAGTCATATCCCGATAGCCAACATAAAAGCCAACCTGCTCAGTCACGTTGATATCGAGAGTGAGACCAAACTCCCGAAAACTGTCCGCATCCAAATAAGATGTCACACTCGGGGAAATAAAATAATAGGCATTAACACCAAGTCCACTAAGTCCATCTGGCCTGAAACTGACTGATAAACCAAAGGTAATCGCGGCGACATCAGCTGAAGTCGGCGTGGCATTGCCAACATCGCCATAGTAAAAACGGCCGCCAATGGCAGCGACAAAAGGGTTGTCGATCGTATCACTCCTGAGTACCAGGCTGGCATGGGCAACGGTATCATCTTCATTAAAAAAACCACCCAATTCAAAATCAGTGGGCCCAAATTGCCCGCCGAAGACCTCAGATGCATAAAGCAGTCGGACACTATCATCACCAAGTTGTATATTCACCGAATCTGCATACACAAGGTGGCTAACGCTTAATAAGATTATAGCTGCAACAATTTTACGTAATATCATTCTGTTTACCCATCATCCTTATCCATTTAACAACCGAATCGTGGCATTGATTTCCTCTCTGGCCTGCTCAATTAATTCAAGTCCCGCATGCGGTCCCATCTTCGCAAGGCTGAGCTTGTTGAAGGCTGGCAAGCTGGTCAGTGGCGGCATTGCCTGGTCCCGCTGTTCTCCAAACTGACTATGGATATGGGCGATTTGCACCACATCCGCATAATCCGCCGGTCCCTCATGTTCTCGTTGCCAATCATCGATGGCAGCCGGCACCGCAGTTAAATCAGCGCCCAGCTTCCAGTCTCCGATAATCTTTTGTCCAAGACTCTTTTGTAACTGCGCAATCACTTCATCGAGCACCTCAGGACAAACTGCCCTGTCAAATTGATCCGCATAAATCAAAACCGGCAATACGCCAATATCATGCAACAATCCGGCCAACATGGCTCGATCCGGCTGAACCCCCGGTGTCAGTGACGCTATTACTTGCGAAATGGCTGCCACCCGGCAACTATGTTGCCACAATGCCTTTATTTTATTGTGTACTTGGCTTGATGAGACAGTAAAGATATTGTGTAAAATCAGACTGGTCACGATATTTCTTGTCACAGCCAGCCCGAGCCGTTGAATCGCCTGTTTGAGATCCAGTAACTGCAAGTCGCCCCGATACAGGGGTGAGTTGGCAATCGTCAGGAGCCTTGCGCTCAAGGTCGGGTCCAGCTGGATAATCCGTGCAACATGATTCACCCCCTTGTGAGGATCATCAATTGCCTCTTGAATCAGGATAATGATATCGGGTAATGAGGGAAGTTGAAGCTGGTTCGCATTCGCTTCTCGTTCCAGCTTTGCAATAATTTCTGTTGCATTCAGCGCCATTACTTACCCATGTTTTTTTATATTTTTGACTGGCTACATTTAAATAATATCACTTTTTATTTTGCATTCGACGTATATCTTTGAGTGTAGACCGGTATTGTTCAATATGCACACCACCCAGCTCTATGGCTCGTCGTACATATTTGTTTGCTATTTCAAATTGTCCGAGTTCAGCATAAACCTGCGCAGCATTATTATAAGCAGGGGCAAAGTGTTGCCTGTTGTGGATGACTTTTTCATACTGGATCACAGCCTTCTCTAACTTACCTTGTGCATAGAGCGCATTACCGTATCCCATAAGTAACTCACTATTTTCTGGCCAACGTTGTAAACCAGCCAGATAAGCTTTAACCAGGAGTGGCCAGTTACGCTGTTGCTCAAATCCTACAATAGCGTTCATATAGCGCCAGGCATCGCCCGCAACCGGTAACTCACCGGGTTTGAGTAAAATCATTGCCCAGTATTTTCCTCTCCGCCAGGTGTGCTCAAACGTGTAAAGATTGAGTCGGTAACGCTCAATCTCACCGGAACGCAGGATAAGCTCTTTTTCCGGTAAGTTATAACCGACAACAACGGCATAATGCCATTGTGGATACCAGCTCACACCGAGGTTCTGCAAGACTAATACCGGACGTTTCGCCTTGACCTCATGCAGTAATACTTCAAGTTTGGGTGACAGAATATAAGGTATAAGCCCAAAGTCACGCGCAGCACTAACCAGCTCTAGCTGCAGACTTCCTTTACGCCTGGGTATATAAACCCGTTCCGTTAGTCGCGCGAGATCGACCTGATGGCCCTGATCACTAATTAACGTGGCAAGTGCAGCAGGACCGCATTGATATTCTTTTTGTGGATAAAAAGGAACACGCGTTAGCTCGACAGGCTTGCGTAAACTGCCAGGCAAATCTTCGATCAGTAAATCAGACTGGGGTGTTGCCGCACAGGCAGAGAGTAACAGGCAAAAAAACAGGCTGCCTATCCCGCGACAGGCAACCTGAGTCATGTAATTCATAAACTAAATATTAAGTAAAAAACCAGGGCATTAAATATTTGGCAAAATATCTGTCACGCCTGTTACTTCCAGAACCACAAGCACTAGAAATGCAAGAACCGCCGTTTCCACGAAGCCTGAAGCGGCAGGGAACTCATCCATTTTAGCAGACAGCTGTTGTACCTCTGAGTCTGTCATACTATCAACCCGCGCGATCGCTGTTTCTATATCAACTCCCATATCGACTAACTGCTCACGCA
This sequence comes from Thioalkalispiraceae bacterium, assembly GCA_050117915.1. Lineage (GTDB taxonomy): Bacteria > Pseudomonadota > Gammaproteobacteria > UBA6429 > Thiohalophilaceae > SZUA-24. The sequence continues at coordinate 5,508 of JASFLV010000131.1, forward strand.
CCTCTTCGCGCGCCATCCAGGTTTTGAGCTGATCACGACTAAGCTGGTCCTGGTGGGCGGCAACCATTTCACTGGAACTGACGATACCAGCAACGCTGACGCTCTGCATGCCCAGACTACAGAATGAAAATACGAGCAAGGCAGTCAAAATACGCTTTGATTTAGAAAACAACGACATGGTAATCCTCCAGCTGATTATTTGTTTTGCTTACTGTAAACCAACCTGCCACAGATGCCAAGGTTCGACATCACATAAGTATAGAGAGATTTGAGAAGGGAACTACTCGTTTTCTTTCAGGATATTCTTGATATCATCGAGGTTCTGGCTTGCCTGTGACTCGCCACCACACAAGGCTTCCTTGGTTACTAGCTGGTCATGGCGATTGTGGGCTTCAAGATCAATGCGATCGCGAATCTCGGGGTGTTTTTGCAGAACATCAAGAAAACTGGAACGATCGAGGGATACCAGCTCTACCTGTGACAAGGCAGAAACCGTCGCGGTACGTGGTGCGCCAGTCAATAACGACCACTCCCCAAAATAATCCCCGGGTTGCAGCATAGCGAGATTCAGATGCTTGTTATTGACATCATGGCTAACACGAAGGTTGCCATATATGACTACGTAGAGCGACTCGCCTGCTTCCCCTTCTTCAATGAGAATGCTTCCGGGAGGCGCCCCCATTAATGTCGCATGTGCCACCAGTTTTTGCATGGATTCAGCATCAAGATAGCGAAACATGGGAACGGTGCGTAACGCCGTCTCAGTAATCCGCTCCTTGAAGCGATACATTACGGCATCCCTGAGTTCGACCCGCGCTTCAATAATGGAACGTAACACTTCGCTGGGTATTTCCAGGACCACCGAAGGACGCGTCACGGTTACATCACAGACCCGTGGCATACCGAACAAGGCTGCAATTTCTCCAAAGATTTCACCCTGCTTAAGACTGGCAATGTGGGTCTTGCTGGCATCCTCACCTGAAGTGGCCTCGACTTCACCCACAACCAGGATGAACACACGGTCATCACGCTGAGCCTGATGACATAGCTTGTTCCCCGGTAACACGCTGCGCACAACACCACGATCCAGCAGGTATTGTTTTTCAACTGTGGTCAGCAGGTCACCAAAAATCTGATGTTGATTGACAGCTTGTTCGACTGCATCTATAACTTGCTGATTATCCACATTTTCATCCCTAGTTTGCGTGACAAATTTGGAGACTTCCACCATAATCACCTCAAGAAAATAATAAAACTAATATTAAGATAAGCACAAGCACGGAATCCTTGACTCACTTAACTATTATTTGCATTTCATCAGCACTCAACGAGTTTATTTGAATTATTTGTGACTTAATCGATGTTTTTACCTCTGGAAAAAAAACCTGACTGGCGAAATCCGCCACTCATCACCCTGATATTAGTCATTGCTAATGTGCTCATTTTTTATATGTGGCAGTACTCGGACGCCCGCTATGAACAGGCAGCCGATACTTACTATAAGGAATCGGGGCTGGACATGATTGAGCTAAAAGCGTATTCCGCATACCGCCTGCAACAAGCCCAGGAGCATGATAGTACCGGGGGCAGGCAGCCCGGAGGCAAACGTTTCGAGCAGATGCTCTCTGATGGCCAGTTTCAGCGACAACTGGAAAGTAATCAGATCATTACTCCTGATGATTCGGGCTTTAACCAGTGGCGAAGCAAGAGAGATAACTACCAATCCAGATTGAATAAATCTCTCTCGGTAAAATACGCACTCAATCCCTCTCAACCTAAACCACTCAATTATTTCACCAGCATGTTTTTACATGCGGACAGTGCTCACCTGATCGGGAATATGATCATGTTAGTACTTCTAGGTCTGGGCATCGAGATACTGATGGGGCGCTTCCTGTTTTTACTGGGCTATATCTTCTCTGGACTTGCCGGCAACCTGCTTTATGTGATGATTCACAGTGACACTTTCAGTTATGGGCTGGGTGCCTCGGGCGCGATTACCGGTATTTTAGGTATGGCAATTATGATTTACGGATTGCGAAAAATTAACTTTTTTTATTTTCTATTTATCTATTTCGATTTTATAAGAGCTCGCGCGATTTGGATACTTCCCTTATATATTTTATCCCAGGTAATCATCTATTTTGTATTTGATTCGGAGATCAATGTAACCGCACACCTGGGCGGTTTAATGGGTGGAATCCTGTATACAGGTGCCCTGAAGATGATTCCTGGCATATTTGATAAAACCAAAATAGATGTTGGCCATGCTAAAGAAGTTTATGCCAGGAAATTTGCTGAAGCACGACAACTGGTTGCCAGTATGAAAATCGACGAGGCCAGAAAAATATTTGAAAACCTGG
>JASFLV010000132.1:0-7849 GCA_050117915.1 Thioalkalispiraceae bacterium
ATCATCAAACAATCGACGATCTCCACCTTCTTCATCACCCATCGTATTGCTGCAGGCTACCGCGGCGTTATCGACAGAATCACAGCGGGGCGTGCCGCCCTGCCCGGATGTTTCATCAAAGCGTTTCGCTAGAATTTCATCGAGATAGGTCTGCGCCAGTTCCATGGCCCGGGTTTGTACCAGCGGTTTGGGGCTTTGTTTCACCGTTTCATTAATTGCCAGGGTCACGCCCGTGAGTGCAACAGCAAGGACAACGATGACAACGATCATTTCGATCAGACTAAAGCCTTGTTGCCAATTAGATATAGCTAGTTTATTAACAGGCATGGGCATACCCGCTCGCCTCGATGCAAACCCTGCGTGGGGTTGGCGTACCGGTTATATTAATGTCCAAGGTGCCACCCCCGGTACTGGCTTCGCCATTTTTAGTAAAGCTGATACTGCGGTCCTGGATCGTGATATTCGATGAAATGGCAGTATCTATCGTTTGCGCGCCACCCTCTGTATAGGTAATGCGAATCCGTTTGTTGGTGTTGTCTGTGGTTAATGTGACATTGGCAGTGGGGGCCTTGCTCATGGCAAGCTGCTGGGCCTGACGCAATGTGCTGATTAAGGTATCCGCACTAGAACGGGAATCGAAATTACTGGGCGACATAAAGCGCGGGATCATCACCACGGCCAACAGACCCAGGATCACGATAACAGTGACCATTTCAATAAGCGTAAAGCCCGTCTGTTGAGTAATTTTGTTCATCTGTCAAATTGACACAATACAATGCAAAAGGGCGGCCAACGCCGCCCCCCATCAAGTTGTTAATAATGAACTTGTTAGCATCCTGTATCGGTGACAACCACCGGGTCACCCAGGGCAGCGGCGGTATATTGGACCTGGCAAGTGGCACCACCTCCGCTATCCGGTTGATAGGTGGCAACACCACCGGCATAAGTAACACTATAACCATCCGGATCCGGCATCGCCTCGGAAATCCCGGCGGCATCACCGGTGGGACGGCCGCCGCGACCGGCGTTAGCCGTTTCACTGAGCACGGTTACCGGCTGTCCATCCATAGTGACATCCGTCGCGGTGTTATCACCCGTCACAATATATTCCGCACGGGCCAGGGAGGCAGCTGTACGCAAACCGCCAGCGACGCCATTCAGGCTCGAGACGCGTGCATCCTGGGTAACGTTGACAAAACGTGGCAGTGCGGCAGCGGCCAACAGGCCGAGAATAACGATGACCACCACGAGCTCGATGAGTGTAAAACCAGCTTGCTTATTCATAACATGTCCTCTTAACAATATATTTACATCATTGGCCTGGAAAGGTTTCTCCAGCATAGCTTTCCGGCGCAATGGGTTCGTTCAGCCAGCGGTATTCTGCCATCGGGCTGAGCCGCAGGCCCTTGAGGCTGTCTCTGCGGTCGAACCTTCCATTAGCATTGATATCGTCATATACCGGTAAGATCTTGAATTTTGAGACACCTTTTTCATTACCGGCGGTCGAGAAATACTCCCGATTGGAGACCTGGTAGTACAGCGTGCGGTTGCTGGTGTTATACCACCAGCTGGCGGTCTCCAGGTCTTTGGGTTTTTCGGGATATTTTCCTTTATAATTAACAGGTTGCGTTGCCAGGAGCTCCATCGGATTGCTGCCAATATAGCGGATCAATTCGGGAATGTTGTCCCGGGCAATATGTTCGCTGATGGTCAGGGCGATGGCACTTTGCAGGGTGCCGATCATACTTTCCATCGCCGAGCGCTCCGCCTGGACCTGCAGTTTCATCAACTTGTTGATGCCGATGGCCAGTAAGGCACTGATGATAATGATGACGATCACCAGCTCCAGCAGGCTGAAACCAGCTTGCTTGCGCAATATTGTTATCGGTCGGGGCTGTCTGCGGGTCCGTTGCATGAGTGGCTTTGCATCTATTTTTTGATGACGCTGCTCAGTTCCCACAGGGGCAGGAATACGCCGAGGGCCAGCATAAACACCATGGCGCCGATCAAAATGATCATGATCGGCTCAATGGCGCTACTGAGATTTTTCAGTTTGTAGTCGACTTCCCGATCGTAATAACCCGAGACGTTATCCAGCATATCATCGACGGCACCCGTCTCTTCGCCCACCTGGATCATCTGAATAATGAGTGGGGTAAACATTTTACTGCTGGCGGCGGTGCGGGTCAGGCTATCGCCTTTCTCGATGCCAATCCGCATCTGCTGAAGCTTATCGCCAATGTAAACATTATCGACCGCATGGGACGTCACATTCAGTCCCTGGATAAGTGGCACACCACTACGGACGGTTAAACCAAAGGAAGTCGCAAAGCGGGCAAGAATCGCTTCATACAATACAATGCCGATTAAGGGTATTCTGAGTTTGAAGCGATCCCATTTCATTCGGCCTTTGGCGGTGTTCAGGTAATGTCTTAACCAGAAGAAAAAGGCGATGCTGGCTACGGCCATGTGCGGCCAATAACTTTGCATGATATTGGAAGAGGCAATCAAAAACTTGGTTTGCCAGGGCAGGTCGGCACCAAACTTGGAGAAGATCCCTTCAAATTGCGGGATGACAAATAAATTGATAACGATGACGGCGGCAATAATGAATCCAAAAACTATTATAGGATAACGCATCGCCTGTTTGATCTTGTCACGGGTATCTTTTTCCCGCTCAAGGTATTCAGATAGCTTCAGGAATGCACCATCCAGTTCACCAGTGCTCTCCCCTACTTTCACCATGCTAATAAATAAATGATTAAAGACCCTGGGGTGTTGCGCCATGGCGGCGGACAGTTCGCGACCGGATTCAAGACTGTTAACCACGTCTTTCATTGTATCGATCAGGATCGGGTTGGTCAGGTTATCTGAAAGCCCATTTATCGCACGTACGATCGGCACCCCGGCTTTCATCAGGGTATACATTTGTCGGCTTAAAAAGATCAGGTCCTGTAATTTGGGTGGCCTGGAGCGTAACTTGCGGGTGATAACTTTTAAATAGTCATTACCCTGCTTGAGCTCATTGATTTCAATCGGGGTGATGCCGCTCCTTAATAACTGGCTAGCTGCACCATCCAGGTTGGCGGCTTCCAGTTGACCGTTTAACGAATCACCGCTGTTGTTACGTGCTTTATACTTGAATAAAGGCATTATACTGCGTCTTCGTTGCCAATACTGATGCTGTTATCCGTATCTAATTCAAATTCTTCCGGTGCGTCATCAATCGTACCCGCAACGCGAATGACTTCTTCTATCGACGTTACACCCTGTAATGCATACTCAAGTGCATGCTGAGCAAAGGAACGAAAGCCCTTGCTGTTGCGAGCATGAGTGGCAAAGGTACTGGCATCAGAGCGGCGTAGGTCATCGGCCAGTTGATCATCAATTTCCAGAAATTCAAATACACCGATACGGCCGTGATAACCGGTATTATTACAGTGGGTACAACCACTGCCGTGCATAAAGGATACCGTGTCGGAATCTTCACCCATCAGGTTTGAGACAATCGCCTTTTCCTGGGCATTGGGTGAATAGGTTGTTTTACAACTATCACAAACTTTACGTACCAGGCGTTGTGCAACCACGGCGCGTAAGGCGCTGGCGACCAGATATCCCTGGGCGCCCATATCGAGTATCCGGTTGACGGTTGAGATTGAATCGTTGGTATGTAAGGTCGACATTACCATGTGACCGGTCATCGCGGCCCGCAGTCCAATCTCTGCAGTTTCCTGGTCGCGCATCTCACCGACTAACACGATGTCCGGGTCCTGGCGTAAGGCCGCGCGTAATACCGAGGCAAAGCTCAAACCAATCTTTGGATTGACCTGGACCTGGTTGATCCGAGGTAAGCGGTATTCCACCGGGTCTTCAACGGTAATGATTTTCTTTTCGGCGTCATTTAATTCGGTTAATGCCGAATACAAGGTGGTGGTCTTACCACTACCGGTTGGGCCAGTGACTAACACCATGCCATAAGGACGGGTGATGTTGGCACGAAAGCGATTCAGAATATGTTCCGACATGCCCAGCTGTTCGAGATTCAACATACCGCCGGATTGATCCAGTAAACGCATCACCACAGATTCACCGGCCTGGATCGGCATGGTTGAGAGACGCACATCAACGCTACGACCGTGGACACGTATATTAAACCGTCCATCCTGGGGCACACGGCGCTCGGAAATATTTAAACCCGACATTAGTTTCAGGCGGGAAACCAGTGCAGGGGCGATGCGCTTTTCTTTCATCACCTGCTCCTGCAGGATGCCGTCGATCCGTTGACGAATCCTTAATACGTTTTCATCCGGTTCGATATGAATGTCTGAAGCACCGATTTGCACCGCGTCTTCAAATATCGATTGCAGGAGTTTAACCACCGGGGCATTGGTAACGTCTTCACCCTGGACTAACGACTCGAGATCAATATCCGTTTCGGATAATTCGTCCTGGAGTTCCTCGGCGAGGTTGCTGATCTCACTTTGTTTACGATAAACCGTATCGATGGTTTCAATCAGATCAGACTCACGCACCACCGCCATTTTAATCGGGCGTTTGAGCTGTTTGGTCAGATTGTCATAGGCAAAGATATCAGTGGCATCCGCCATCCCGACCAGTAGACTGCCATCCGCCTCCTCGCGCAGGGCAATACAGCGATAACGACGGGACAGCATTTCCGGAATCAGTTGAATGGTTTCAGTGTCATAGCGGAACTGGCGGAGGTTGATATAGGGAATTTGCAGCTGGGCGGAGACCAGCTCCAGCACCTGCTCTTCTTTTACATAGCCCTTTTCAACTAGCAGGCGACCCAGCTTTAAACCGGAACTTTTTTGTTCGGCGAGCGCCTGCATTAACTGATCTTCTGCGATCAGGCCATGCTCGACCAATAAGTCGCCTAATCGAATCTTCTTTTTTGGGGCCGCTTCGGCCATACGTCTCTACTCCGACTTCCGTGTAGTAGGTACTTTATCGACGAATCAAGGGGTTAGCTTTAATGTGATTTTTGCCACTTCGTGGCTGGAGGGTGGGTTTCGTTCCCACCGGGATATTTATTACATTCCTTTTTCGCCAGCCACTGTGTGGCTTTGGCGAGTGACTTTCTTTTTGCTTGTCCAAAAAGAAAGTCACCAAAGAAAAAAGACACTCCGTCGCTGGCTATCTACTCGAAAAAATTGGCAGTACTCAGTAAGGCTGCGCGATTCGGCCTCCTGCCTCAACGCGCAGGCTCGGCTTCCCTGCCTCGCCCCTTCAGGCCTTACTTGCGTTACCGCCAATTTGTTCTCGCAGCCAGCGCATGGAGGTGTTTCCACTTAGCAATCACGTAACTAAGCTCTTCCAGAATATTTTCTGTTCTAATTTCGAGCAAAATTTCCCCCATGTGCGGGTCCGTTGGGAAGGCCGGTTATTTGGTTAAATAAATGAGCGCGCCATGGACGGCGCGCTCGAATTTGGTGAGCATGGATGCGAATCAAATTCGAACAGGGCAAAACCGGCTTTTCCAACATGGTTGCACCCGCAGCGGGGGACAGTTTTCTTTGGGTACTTTCTTTGTCTGTACAAAGAAAGTACCTCGTTCCCAGTGGGAACGAAAAACCCCTTAATTAAGCTTCAGCGTTCCAATTAACTCAGACACATTATTAAGACCATGCGCATCGAGGTAATCGACAATGCCCTGATTAATTTTCGGGCATATCAGGGGGTCATAAAACAGGGCGGTGCCAATCCCGATGCCGGTGGCGCCGGCGAGCAGAAATTCGATGGCGTCGCTGGCGCTGGTGATGCCGCCCTGGCCGATGATGGGGATATTGTGATCTTTAGCAACCTGGTAGACCTGGTGGACTTTCAACAGGGCGATGGGTTTAATCGCGGGGCCGGATAGTCCTCCCTGGTTGTTGCCGATGATGGGTTTGCGTTTCTCGATATCGATGGCCATACCCATCAGGGTGTTGATCACGGCGAAACCATCCGTGCCGGCTTCGATGCAACGTCGGGCATTTTCGGCGATATCGGTCTGATTTGGCGATAACTTGGTGATAAGTGGTTTGTTGGTAACAGCACGGCAGGCAGCCACGACGCGAGCGGACATATCCGGGTCATTACCAAAGGCCACCCCGCCTTCTTTCACGTTGGGGCAGGAGATATTGATCTCCATGGCATCAATGGGTGAGTCGTTGAATAGTCTGGCGACCTCGGCATATTCTTCTACCGTGGAGCCGGACAGGTTGGCGATGAAGCGGGTCTCATGAAAATCCAGCTCGGGCAGGATAGTGTCGATCACCTGGTGAGTGCCGGGGTTCTGCAGGCCAATGGCGTTGATCATGCCGCTGGGGGTTTCGCAGATTCGATGCGGTGGATTGCCCAGGCGTGGCTCGAGGGTGGTTCCCTTTAGACACACAGCACCAATATCAGCATGGGAAAAGCCTTCGACACGGGTATATTCTTCGCCGAAACCAACACAACCCGATAGTAAAACCAGTGGAGTTTGAAAATGCATGCCGCAGTAATTGAGCGACAATTTGTCCGCGTTGTGAGTTGCCATGGACTCGCATTGTAATCGATTGGCGAACAGAGTGGGAGGTTTCCCCGCAATAAGAAAGAACCGGTACCTTCATCAAGCAAGGTGCCGGCCGAGGAGGAACGATTGGCTGGCTTATGTTGTTGTCGTATAAGTAAATTGAGGGGACAACGTTGTTAGCTATTCTATGATTCGGCGAATCGTTATTTTGGCCACCGTGTTGTTCCAGTCATCATTGCACGCGAGTTTCAGATTCTTATCACATAGTTTGTAGAGGAAGTGCGGGCTTTTGTTTGGTGTATGCTGGGATCTGAAAAGAAAAGGTGGTGCCATGATTAACGCGGCTTTCTACGTTGATTTCACTACCATGCAATTCCAGAATCCGTTTGGTAATCGCAAGACCAAGTCCCGCACTGTGGGTGGTTCTGCTTTTATCGAGACGGTAGAATCGATTAAAGATCTGGCTGAGTTCGGTTTTCGGGATACCACAGCCGTTATCCGAGACAACCACAATGACTTTGTCATCGGTGGTTTTAACGGTAATCTTAACCGTGCCACCCTGCTCTGTGTGGCGCAGTGCATTCTGGATCAGGTTTTCCAGGGCCCGCTGCATCATGCCAATATCACCAAACACCTGGCCGGGCTGGTTTTGATACTGGTAGGTCAGGGTAATGCCTTTTTCCCTGGCGGGCAGAGTAAACTTTTGCACCACGTCCTGGATCAATTCAGCGAGCGAGAAGGGTTCAGCTGAAATGATTGTTTCGCAGGAATCAAGCTTGGCGAGTTCAAATAACTCGGTAATCAGTCGGCTTAGTTGCTTACTGTGATTTATGGAAATCTTCAGGTAGTCATCCCGTTCCTGTTCTGAAAGGCTTGCTTTTTTCAGGAGCAGAGTTTCAAGGTAACCCTGTAAGGTCGTAACCGGTGTGCGTAGATCATGTGAGACGTTGGCGATCAGGTCACGACGCACTTTGTCAACGTTGCGTAGTTCTTCAATCTGTGAGTTGATGGTTTTGATTAGGCTGTTAAATTGCAGCGCCAGTTGCTGGACTTCATCACCATGTTTGTTCTGTTTGAGATCAAGTTCTGTAAATTCCTGGTTCGCGACCGAAACACTCATCTTAGTGGTTAGTTTGCGTAAGCGTTTTGTCATTAAGGCGAACACCATCAGTCCGACCAATGAGGCAATCACGATCGATAAAATCACGCCCCAGATCATCAGGCGCAGGATATAACTGTCTTTGAGCATGCCGGCGACACCGGCATACTCTTCCCCGCCAAGAATTATGTAGAGATAACCCTGCTGCACTTGATCTTCGTTGCTAATGGGGGCAA
>JASFLV010000133.1:0-7829 GCA_050117915.1 Thioalkalispiraceae bacterium
AGTGGCGAAACTATCTTGAAAGGGATGGGTGAACTACACCTCGATATTAAGATCGATATCCTCAAGCGTACCCATGGCGTGGAAGTGGATGTCGGTGCTCCTCAGGTGGCTTATCGTGAAACCATTACCCAGCGGGTTGAAGATACTTACACTCACAAGAAGCAAACCGGTGGTTCCGGTCAGTTTGCCAAGATCGACTATATTGTTGAGCCTGGCGAACCGGGTAGCGGTTTTGAGTTTGAGTCCAAAGTTACCGGCGGTAACGTTCCACGTGAATTCTGGCCAGCGGTGCAAAAAGGCTTTGAAAAGAGCATGGAAAAAGGTGTACTGGCGGGCTTCCCCTGCCTGGACTACAAGGTCACCCTTTTCGATGGTGGTTATCACCCGGTTGACTCTTCGGCCGTTGCCTATGAACTGGCGGCTGCTGCAGCTTACCGTCAAACCATGCCGAAGGCGGGTCCTCAGTTGATGGAACCGATCATGAAGGTTGATGTATTTTCACCAGAAGATAATGTCGGTGATGTCATCGGCGACCTGAACCGCCGCCGTGGCATGATCCAGGGTCAGGAGCCGGGTAGCACAGGCGTTCGAATCAAGGCTGAGTGTCCATTGAGTGAAATGTTTGGCTATATCGGCGATCTGCGTACCATGACCTCCGGCCGTGGCCAGTTTTCCATGGAGTTCTCACATTATGCGCCTTGTCCCAAGAACGTGGCAGACGACATCATCAAGGAAGTGAAAGAACGCGAGGCCAAGAAGTAAGCTAAAGTTAACAGCGTTATCACCCTAAATATAAAAAGGCCGGGACTACCGGCCTTTTTTATTGGATAAATGGTTTGAGTAAGTACACTGGTTGCTTTAGGCTCATTATTTCTAATCTTAATGCGGAATACCTTGAGTCTGTTTTAAAAAATATTAATGTTAAATATCATGATTATGATATAGCTGCATGATTATAAAAGATAATAATTTAATATTAAATACCATACTTTATGTTTGAGGTTTTAGTCTGCAAATAAGTTAGAATGGGATCAGCTTTTTTGGGGGGAAAGTCCCTGTGATTTGCCTGTGAATTAGGGCAAGGCAGGATACAGATTCGAATTATTATAAAAGGACTGAGAATATCAAGGAAGCCATGCAAAATTCGTGTTTGTGAGTGGTCACGGTTATATGTGTCACAGATAAGAACTATTCGGTACCGCTGTATTTGGGGGTAGAGGTAATTGGATGGCTGAAAAAGTTGAAAAAAAGAATCATTATTCAGTCCTGAATTGTGATGTTGTTGCGGGCATCATGTCCCTGTTGGATGCGTTGAATGGGACTGCGCGTGGTCGTGTTATTTATCAGCAGGTAGAGCACGCGATCAGAGATCTCACTGTTAGCCAGAACAAGATCGCTTATGGCTATGCCCATATTCTCAACCTCATCCTGGATAGCTACCGTAAACATCTACCCAAAGACTCTTTATTGTACTTGGAGTTGAAGCTGGTAGAGAAGCGCTTGATGCCACCAATTTCACTAAATGAACTCGCCGTTCTGCATGGGTATGTAAGAAATGTCATGAATCTGACCAAGGACGTGTTAGAGCCCGATGAAGCGTTGATCCGTGAAGCCATGCTCCCTTTAATGGGTGAGGAAGAACCCGATAATCAGCTGACAACAGAAACTACTGATTCGCAACAGGCCGCTGAACAAATAAGAAAGATGCGTGCTGATGATGAAACACAGTCGATAAAAATTACCTCCGAAAGCATGACACCCTCGGTAGAGATGCATGTTAATTCGGTGTTTCAGCAACGGCTCAATAAACATTACAGAGAAATCCAGCACTTACAATCGAGCCTCTCAGAAAAGATCGATCGTACCAGTGAACAGTACCAGAACTTTGGGCTGGCAGTGAAGAATACCATCCACAAATTGGAAAAGGCGACTAATCTGGATAGTATCGAGGCCACCAAGCGAGATTTGCTGGTTAATATAAAAACCTTGTTAAATAACCAGATGGATCTGGCGAATATCTTAACGGATACACAGGCCTATCTGGCAATGATCAATGAGAATAGCCAGAAGCTTAGTGAAGAGCTTGATCAGGTCAGGGTATTGAGTCTCACTGATGATTTGACCGGTTTACCTAATCGGCGAGCCTTTCTGCGACGTGCAGAAGATGAAATGGGACGTGCGGATCGGGACAAGACAAGCCTGGCCTTAGTTGCGATTGATCTGGATTATTTCAAAGATGTCAATGATAAGTATGGCCATACGGTAGGTGATGAAATCCTTAAGAAGTATGCCAAAGAGGTACTTTCGGTTTTTCGCCGTTATGACATGGTCTCTCGCTATGGAGGTGAAGAATTTTCTGTATTGTTACCCAATACGGATAAGGATGGTGCCCTGCGGGCCTTAAATAAAATTCAGGCCAAGGCCTCTACAACCCACTACGAGCATAATGGTGACTATATAGGCTTACCTACTTTTTCCTGCGGTCTGGTGATCCATCGTCCTGGTGAGACCATGCAAAAGTTCATCGAACGCGCAGATAATGTCCTGTATAAGGCAAAACAAATGGGGCGTAATCGAGTCGAAATCGATGAAAGTTATCTTGGCGAACCGACAGAAAGTGAAAAACAAGAAGCTGACAAAGAACAGATTCCCCAGCCTCAATAATCTTATCTTATCAGTGCTATCACATCTTTTGAGCTATAAACGCCCGAAACTGTAACAAAATGTAATTCTGGCGGCCTATCCAGCCAGATGAGACTAATTTTACTCTTAACTCATATTAGGGAAATGCCGATAAATCTATCTAGAAACGACAGAATGGTTTGCTGGTTATGAAGAACACGTTAAGGTCGCTTGATTCTACCGCTATACTGGTTGTTATATTGGGAGTTGGTGTACTACTTAGCACCCGACTAGAGGCCGGGCAGATAAATTTTGACAAGCGGTTACTGCCAACTTCGGTTGAATATCATTATTCTTTTTCTACTCCTGGCGGGCAGGTCCATCAACTGAATTTCCAGCTCGATCGTAATCTGACTGAAACCTCAAAAGGACTTTTTACCAAATCCGGTAAACAACAGTTAAACCGGCGGGCCAGCCAACAGGCAGAAGACATCTATAACTCACTCCAGGCAGTTTATATCGAGCGGGCCAGGGATGAATTTAATGCTTATATCGAAAAGCAAGTGAGATTGCTGCCTGATGGGATAAAAATCCAGAATCAGGGCAAAGGCGAGAATATTCGTGCAAGCTCTGACGGTAGTATGCCACAAGAACAGGCTAATCAGGTGATTGATCATTTCTTTGCCACAATGAATAGCAAGTGGCAGGAGTTAAATACACAATACCTCGCGGAGTTTGATCAGGAAGTTACCAGTCAAACACAAAAAAACTATATTGATATATATGGCCAGCATTATTATGTCGCCTCATTTACCAACAGCTCAGCTAAAGATTTCAGTTTACGCGTTGATTTTGATCGAGTAGCCCGTTTACAGGTGTTGGCATTAAAGCCTGTTGCCGATGCAATTGCACGAAATACGCATGGCTTGCCTATGCGTAAAGTTTTGAACTATGCCGCCTATTATATTCAGTCCATACCCTATGATACGTTGAACTCACGTAGTGCGCATGATTCAACCGGGTTTGTCGCTCCTTTAACTTTATTTGATATTAATCGCGGTGATTGTGATACCAAGGCAACTGCACTGGCGGCTATTATTCGTAACCTTTACCCTCAGCTTGAAATCAAAATGATACTCATACCAAATCATGCCTTTCTTGCGCTTCAGATACCAGGCGAGGAGGGGGATAGTGCAATAATCTACGCTAAGCGGGAATTTGTATTGCTTGAAGCCGCAGGTCCATCATTAACTCCCGTCGGCAAGTCATATGAGTCCTCATTAGAGCATATGCAGGCCAACCCTGAGAAAATTGGACGTATGTTACCGATGTTAGCTGATAGCACAGGTTAAATAAGCTGTTATTCCCAGCGAAAGGCCCAGGCACCAAATAACAAGAAGATAATACTCTGTATCGTTAAAACCAGGATATGGTACAAATTATCAATCAAGCCTGCACCATCGATCATAATTGAACGTGCTGCGGCTGTTACATGAGTTAATGGAAAGAACTCTGCAATGTCCTGAACAATTGGGTTGGTCCCTTCCAGCGAAAACCAGACTCCCGAGAAAAACATCATTGGCCAGCTAATCAGGTTTAGCAACCCACCTGCGGTTTCTTCACTGGTAATTCTGGCGGCAATAATCAAACTAAGACTAATCATGCTGACCGTTCCCAGGGCAAAGACAAGAAAAAGACTTAGATGCGAACCATGCATGGCATAACCGATAAATAAATTGGTTCCATAAAAAACAAAAATAGTAATTACCATTATAAGCAATAAGCGTGAAACGATTTGCACACTAAGGTATTCAAGGGCGGTGACAGGCGTTGCCTTTAAGCGTTTTAACATGCCATTCTTTCGATAGCGGACGATGACATAACCGACACCAAATAGTGCGCTGAACATCATGTTCATGGACAAAATGCCTGGTATCACCCAGTCGACATAGCGTATTTCTTTGCCGCTAACAGTTTTCTTTGTTAAAGAATTGGAACTTTGCGCAAGTAAGATCTTTTCAACCAAATAGCCATTAGGCGATTCATCGTTGATCCAGTACTGACCACTACTGCTATCAATTAGCATATCCAGCTGATGACGTTGCACTTTGAGGATGGCGTTATCAACATTATCAATTTCAATGAACTCGATATATTTAGTTTGCAGGAATTCAGCAAGTTCGCTGGAGGATTGACCAATGTTTTGCGTGTCTGGAAATATAGCCACTTTATACTGGTCCGAGAAGTCACTATTAAAGGTTATTGCAAATCCTGCCACGATTAAAACGGGCATTAATATGTTCCAGCTGATGGAGGAACGATCGCGCAGAAACTCTTTATTGCGCGCACTTAATAATGATAAAAACCGCTTCAGGAACATCATCAACTCCTCATTTAGGATCTAAGTGCCTTACCGGTAAGTTCCAGAAAAAGATCATCCAGATTACGTGAACGTATCTGCAAATGAGACAGTGAAATACCGTTATCTATCAGCTCTTTTATAGTTTTATTAGCATCATCGGTGGTTATTTCAATGATATCTTTGCGTCTTTGTATAGCAAAGGACAGGTTTAGCTGTTTTGGTATATCATTGTCAGGCAATTGCAAGATAACATCATTAAAATGGGTGGCGAGTAAATCTTTGGGTGTACCCTGAGCAATAATAACACCATGGTCCATGATCGCGATTTCATCGCAGAGGGTATAAGCCTCATCCATGTAATGAGTCGTTAATAAGATTGTTTTTCCTTCGGCCTTGATAGATTCAATCAGTTCCCAAAAGTTACGACGTGCTTGCGGATCCAGGCCAGTAGTTGGTTCGTCGAGAAATATGATATCTGGGTCATTAACAAGAGCGATAGCCAATAGCAGGCGTTGTCTTTGTCCACCGGATAATTGCCGGTTATCCTGGTCCAGATAATCAGTAAGGTTGCAGCGTCTGATTAATTCATCGATATCGGTATTTTCCGGGTAGAGATGAGCAAACATCATCAGGGTCTCACGAACAGTTATAAAATCCTGAAGCGCAGTCGACTGGAACATGATACCGGCCTCATTTCTAAACTGTTTACCTACTGGTCCACCTTTATAGAGAATTTCACCGGAACTGGCTTCATGTATACCCTCAAGGATTTCAATAGTTGTAGTTTTTCCAGCACCATTCGGTCCCAGCAAGCCGAAACAAATCCCTGATTCCAAATTCAGATTGACCCCATTGACAGCTTTAACCTTTGTATAGTGTTTGACGAGGTTACGTACTTCAAGAAGCGGTGTGCTCAATACTTTTTCTCCCTGATAGCGTGACGATATGACTTCCGGAGGGGGAGGCAGTGACGAACGGTTCATCATAACATCTAACAGTAATAACAACTACCAGGGAGAATTGGGCCGGGAGTTTTAACCTGACAATTATTCAGATGAGGTTTTTATTTTTATCTCCATCAGGTCCCCAAGTGCTGTGCGAATCTCAGCGAGGGTCAAATGCCGAGCATCTGCAGGATCCTCCCAGTGATTGCATACCAGTTTTCTTATGTTCGGCTGACTGTCTGAATGAATTGTAAGTGCTGTTTTATATTCAACTGCTGTTGCGCCATTACTCATATCTCGCAATGCAGCCATGTTGTTACTGGCAATCAGCATATCTCCCTGTTTGGAAACAAACTCTTCGAGTTCCCGAACTTGGGTTATAATAAATTTACCAGGCTGGATGATCTGATTTTTATCCTGGAGCTGCCAGGACAGTAACCAGCAATGCGCTTGATATTGATCAAGTATTGTGTAACTGACCAATTTGCCAGACTGTATATAAATGCGTGCCTGGTTAGCTGGGATGGTTAAAACCTGTTTGACTACCAGCTCGCTGCCGATCGGGATACGATAATACGGCGAACTCTCAGGGTAAGGCCCACTTTGGCAGGCGCTCAATAACAACAATACAATTAGGGGAAAGGTCTTTTTCATGGAATCACCAATAGTAAAAACCATGTTAAATTAACTAAAATTTCATTACTCTGTAAGATGAATTGCATATTTTCGATCTGAATGAAAAATAGCGCAATCAATATCTTGCAAATATTGGCCTTGATCTCTGTACGCATATCCCCATAACTAATTTTATGGGTGATTTTTAAACTTCAGCAATTCTATAAAGTGAGGTGTGTGATGAGCAAACGTGATGAGTATGTTGCGAAACTAAAGACCAAACTCGATGACTGGAACGAAGATATCGATAAACTTGAGGCAAAGGCAGATAATGTCAAAGGTGACATGAAGGAAAAATATGCCGAAGAGATTGACGCGGTAAAAAAACAGCGTGAAGTCGTGAAAGAAAAGGCTAATGAGCTAATCAACTCGAGTGAAGAGGCCTGGGATGAATTAAAAACAGGTATCGAGTCAGCATGGCAAAAATTGACTGAGGCAATTGACCGTGCTCATTCGAAGTTTTAACCAAGAGACAGTCCCTGGTTGTTATGCCCTAAAACAACCAGGGAATGTTATACTGAGTAAATATCACTGGCATCGGATGATATGCCATGCCCACCGAGTTTTATCTTAAGTTTCATATGATCCGGTTCATCAGCATTTTCAATCGCTTCTTCAAATGACACCTTTTTTGCTCTGAAGAGGCGGATGATTTCATTATCAAAAGAATGCATCCGGCTACCTTCCATAACCTTCTCCAGGACATCTTTGAGTTTATGCGTCTCGCCCTCACGGATAATGGCCTTTACCAGGGGCTCATTGAGCAAGATTTCTGTAGCAGGTATGCGAGCTCCACGGGAGACTCGCATCAAACGTTGGGCAACGACAGCCCGAAGATTTAGTGATAACTCCATTAACAATTGCGAACGCGATGAATCAGGGAAAAAACTCATCATACGCTCCACCGCTTGTGAGGTATTGGTTGCATGTAATGTGGCGAGACACAGGTGACCGGTATCTGCATAAGCCAGTGCCTGCTTCATAGTCTCTTCGTCACGGATTTCGCCAATCATAATGACATCTGGTGCTTCGCGCATAGCTCGGCGCAGTGCTTCAGAGAAAGACTCTGTATCCAGGCCCACTTCACGTTGGCTGACAAGCGATTTTTTGTGTGGGTGTAAAAATTCAATGGGGTCTTCAATTGTTAGAATATGCCCGGTTTTGTGCGTGTTACGATAATCAAGCATGGCAGCAACTGTTGATGATTTGCCCGTACCGGTTGCACC
>JASFLV010000134.1:0-7713 GCA_050117915.1 Thioalkalispiraceae bacterium
ATGGACACCTTTGCCTTTGGCTCCAGGTGTCATTATGCGGACCCTGACCAATAAAATGCAAAAGCCCCGCATAGCGGGGCTTTCAGTAAGGACGTTCTGAGCGTGAATCGATATTTAGCCATGGAAGGCTTTATGTTGTGGAGCACACGGAAGTGCGAGAACAACGAGCGATGATTGCAAGGCAACTAAGCGACCTTTGCACATGGAAGTGCTTATGTCGCGAGAGGCCATGGAAGGCCGAAGCGACCGTAGCGGAATCAAAAAACCCCCGTCATTTCTGACGAGGGTTTTTCTTAGTCTGGTGGTTGGCTCAGACACGCATAGATGCCTTCTTCCCATAGAAACGCTACGCGTTTCATCATGGACACCTTCGCCTTCGGCTCCAGGTGTCATTATGCGGACCCTAACCTTCGTTCCGAAGGTTCAGGGTCACATCATGCCGCCCATACCACCCATTCCGCCCATACCACCCATATCAGGTGCACCACCGGCGCTCTCATCAGATGGGATATCTGCAACCATGGCTTCAGTAGTGATCATCAAACCCGCAACCGAGGCTGCATTCTGTAATGCAGTACGGGTTACCTTGGTTGGATCCAGGATACCCATTTTAACCATGTCACCATATTCATCAGTGGCGGCATTGAAACCATAGTTGTCTTTACCTTCAGTAACCTTGTTCAGAACGACAGAAGGTTCACCACCGGCGTTAGAAACAATCGTACGTAGAGGCTCGGTCATGGCACGACGTGCAATACCGATACCGACGTCCTGATCATGATTCTCACCTTTCAGTTCACCCAGAGAGGCTTCGGCACGAACCAGGGCAACACCACCACCGGGTACCACACCTTCTTCAACCGCAGCGCGAGTGGCATGCAACGCGTCTTCAACGCGGGCCTTCTTCTCTTTCATTTCCACTTCGGTAGCAGCACCGACTTTAATCACGGCAACACCGCCAGCTAACTTGGCAACGCGTTCCTGTAGTTTTTCACGATCATAGTCTGAAGTCGCCTCTTCGATTTGGGCACGAATCTGACCGACACGATCTTCAATGTCTTTGCCCTGACCGGCGCCATCGATGATAGTCGTTTCTTCTTTAGTCACCTGAACCTTCTTGGCCGAACCCAGTTCATCCAGGGTTGCTTTCTCAAGGCTTAGACCAACTTCTTCAGAGATCACCGTACCACCGGAGAGGATAGCGATATCCTGCAACATCGCCTTACGACGATCACCAAAACCGGGGGCTTTGACCGCTGCCACTTTAACAATACCACGGATGTTGTTCACAACCAGTGTCGCCAGGGCTTCGCCTTCGATGTCTTCGGCGATAATCAGCAAGGGCTTACCGGCTTTGGCTACAGATTCGAGGACGGGTAGTAGCTCACGGATGTTAGAGATCTTCTTGTCATGGAGCAGGATATAAGGCTCTTCCAGTTCCGCGCTCATGCTTTGCTGGTTATTGATAAAATAAGGAGACAGGTAACCACGGTCAAACTGCATACCTTCGACCACGTCCAGTTCATTTTGCAGACCCTGGCCTTCCTCAACAGTGATAACACCTTCTTTACCGACTTTGTCCATCGCGTCAGCAATGATGCTACCAATTTCGGCGTCAGAGTTTGCCGAGATAGTACCTACCTGAGCAATCGCCTTGTTGTCTGAACATGGCTTGGATTGGCTTTTCAGTTGCTCAACCGCAGCCGTGACCGCTTTGTCGATACCACGCTTGAGATCCATTGGGTTCATACCGGCAGCGACGGCCTTCATGCCCTCAGTCAGGATAGACTGGGCAAGTACTGTCGCTGTGGTAGTACCATCACCGGCGACATCAGATGTCTGTGAAGAGACTTCTTTCACCATCTGTGCACCCATATTTTCAAACTTGTCGTTTAATTCGATTTCTTTGGCAACCGAGACACCATCTTTTGTAATGGTCGGTGCACCAAAGCTTTTGTCCAGTACCACGTTACGACCTTTAGGACCCAGGGTGACCTTAACGGCATTGGCCAGGGTATTTACGCCAGCCAGCATGCGCTGACGGGCATCATCAGAAAATTTCACTTCTTTTGCAGTCATTGCTATTTCCTCTTAACTTGAATTCAGTTGCTAATGGGTAGTCAGAATAGACTTAGCCTTCCATCACACCCATGATGTCTTCTTCACGTAAGACCAGTAAATCTTCGCCGTCGACTTTCACTTCGTTACCGGCAAACTTACCAAACAAAACCTTGTCGCCAGCCTTGACGTCCAGGGCGCGTACTTCACCATTGTCCAGAATCTTGCCATTGCCTACCGCAATGATCTCACCCTGTGCAGGTTTTTCTGTCGCTGAGTCAGGGATAACGATGCCACCAGCACTGGTGCGCTCTTCTTCCATGCGACGTACAATAACTCGGTCATGTAGGGGACGAATCTTCATTCGTGGTTCTCCTTAAAATATTATTGATTTCAAATGCTTAACTAAATTTTTTGGTTTGCCTGGCGAGTATTGTTAGCACTCTCCTGCGATGAGTGCTAATTTTAGCGGCCATTCACTCGCTGTCAAGAAAAGCCTTGTACTATCAAGGACTGTGTCTTGATCGGCTGAGATGGACGCGCCCCCAACCACCAGGCTACTTCTGGCTGGATGTATGTGTCCATTTACCATGAAATCAAGGGGGCAGGCCCGGCTAACGCCAGAAAAACTAGTAAGTATGGCTGAATCGGATCATTCGGGCAGATCGAGGTTTTGATTCTATATAGTCTGAGTTAGTCATCGTGGCGGTCATAATCACCATCTATATATTTGTCTGACCGTTGAGAATCGCGCTGATGCGGGTGGATTTTGACGATCGTGCCGCTACGCTCAAGAAACCAGAGTGCCAGGGCCTTGCGCAGTGGTGGGATCAGGAACAGAAAACCGATGGCATCGGTAAAGAAACCCGGTGTCAGTAACAGGGCCCCCGCGAAGAACAGCATCATCCCCTCGATCATACCGACCGCCGGGAGCTCACCATGCTGCATCTGGGTCTGGACCTTTTGCATGGTAGATAAACCCTGATGACGGAGTAACGCCACGCCAATCACCGCGGTGATCACAATCAGCAATATGGTCTGCAAGGCGCCAATGACTGAACCAATTTCAATAAACAGGTAGATCTCAATCAGCGGAGTGAGAATGAATAGCGCCAATAAAATAGGCATAATACGCATAATGTGTCCTTAAGTTATGGCTAGTAAGATTGAGCGTTTTCCTGCTCTTTCCATACATTTGTTACTGGATTGGGGATTTGTAATGTAGCTTTCATGAGTCCTGCTTGATACATTTGGGCATATGTCGACAATTTCAAGTAACAACCCCACACAATGCATCCTGATGACCACCCTTTCGGATGAAGCACTGGCCCAGGAACTGGCCACCATGTTGATGACGCGCAAACTGGCAGCCTGTATCAACATATTGCCGCAAATGACTTCCGTCTATGAGTGGGAGGGCAAAGTCGAACAGGACACTGAGCACTTGTTGTTGATCAAAACCGAACAACATCGCATTGATGAACTACAAAAGACCATTCTCGACTGGCATCCTTATGAACTTCCTGAAATTGTGGTAGTCCCAATCGTCGGTGGTTATGAACCTTACTTAACCTGGATTAGTAAATCGGTACAATAATATGATAAAAATTAAGAGCTTATTTCTTTTTCTGATATTCCCCCTAATCATCAGTCAGGCTGTTGCCAGTGAACCGCTGGATCCCAATGAAGCGTTTAAATTCGCCGCTCAAGTCGAAGGCAATACCATCAAGGCAACCTGGACGGCTGCCAATGATTATTACATGTATAAGGATAAAATCCGTTTCGAATCCGGCACACCGGGAGTGGAACTGGGTAGTCCGGATTACCCGGCAGGTAAAATGAAACATGGCATTACCCCGGAGGGCAAAGAGGGTGAAGTCGAAACCTATTCAAATTCTGTCACGATTGATGTACCGATTAACAAAGCCGGTGCGGGTGAATTCAAGTTAATCGCTTATTCTCAGGGCTGTGCAGAAGAACTTGGAATTTGTTACCCACCACAAAAACGTGAAATGACCTTAACCCTGGCCGCCGCGGAAACACGATCGGCCCTCGGTGGTATCAGTGACTTGAGTTCACAGCTTGGTGTCGATGAGGCCAGCAGTGGGGGTGAACCACTCATGGCAGAGCAGGCATTCCAGTATAACGGCCGGATCGAAGGCAATACCCTGATTGCGACCTGGACGATTGCTCCAGACTATTACATGTATAAAGAACAATTCTCCTTTGCCTCCCGCACCCCGGGAGTGACCTTTGGTAAACCTGATTTACCGAAGGGCAAGATGAAGCACGGCATTACCCCGGACGGCACGGAAGGTGAAGTCGAGACCTTTTCTGATCACGTTGTGATCAAGGTTCCTATCCTTGCCAGCAAAGCGGATATCAGCACGCTCGAGTACACGGCGGTGGGGCAGGGATGTGCAGAAGTTTTCGGGATTTGTTATCCCCCCAGAAAAGTAACGGAAACAGCCAGCGCTACCTCGCCCTTCGCGGTTGCCAGTGCAACAACGACAGGTGCTGCTACAGGAGAAACAGACGTCTTCATCTCTGAACAGGATCGCTCGGCTATGGTCCTGGCCTCAGGTGAAACACTGGAGATCATCTTTTACTTCTTCCTGGGTGGTTTGGCACTGGCCTTTACTGCCTGTATGTACCCGATGATCCCAATCCTCTCTTCGATCATTGTCGGGCAGGGGGAGAAGGTAACGCATACCCATGCCTTCAATTTGTCCCTGTTATACGTATTATCGATGGCCATCACCTTTGGTGTAATGGGCGCACTGTTTGCCGGTCTGGCCAAGGGTATCAACCTGCAGGCTTACTTCCAGAGTCCCTGGGTGCTGATACCGTTTTCTCTGTTATTTGTGCTGTTGGCGTTATCGATGTTTGGTTTTTATAACATCCAGATGCCTGCCAGCATTCAGGGCAAGTTAAGTGAAATCAGTGCCCACCAGAAAGGCGGTTCTTTTCTCGGTGTGATTATCATGGGCACCCTGTCAGCCCTGATTGTTGGTCCCTGTGCCGGTCCGGTATTGATAGGCGCCCTGGCCTATGTTGCCGCAGAGGGGAATATCTACCTTGGTTTCCTCTCCATGTTCGTCATGGGCTTGGGGCTGGGATTACCGCTTATCTTTGTCGGCACCTCGCATGGTTCGTTCCTGCCCCGTGCCGGTGGCTGGATGGATTCCGTCAAGTACACCGCCGGCGTGGTTCTGTTGGCGATTGCGCTGGTATTCCTCGGCCGAGTCAGCTTCATCCCCGCCATGCTGGTGATGGTGTTGTGGTCAGCCCTGTTCATTATCGCCGGTGTCTACATGGGCGCGTTCGAGAAAATCAAGGAAGGTGCCTCTGGCTGGCATAAGCTCTGGAAAGGTTTAGGTCTGGTCCTGGTTTTATATGGCGTCATCGTCATGATCGGTGGCCTCACCGGGGCACGCAATGTGAACGATCCCATGCATGGTTCCCAACTCACGATGGGCGGTGGAGCCGGTCATGCCCAGGCCGAACTGGGGTTCAAAAAGATCAAGACTGCCGAAGATTTACAACGTGAACTGGAAACGGCCAAAGCGCTAGGTAAATATGTCATGCTCGACTTCTACGCCGACTGGTGTACGTATTGTAAGGAGTTTGAAGATTACGTCTTTAGTAACGCTGAAGTACAGCAGCTTCTCTCAGACTTTATCCTGCTACAGGCAGATGTCACTGCTAACGATGCCGCAGATCAAAAGCTGCTAAAGGCAACGAATGTCATTGCTCCGCCTTCGATCCTGTTCTGGAATCAACAAGGTGAGGAAAAAACCAAATATCGGATTGTTGGTGCAATGAATGCCAAACAGTTTATCGAAAGAGTTAATTTGATCCTGAAAGGAAATTAAATGTATTTACCGCGTTTAGCTGCAACAGGTAAGGCCACCGGGTTAATCATAGCCGCCGTTGCCATTATCGGTCTTGCCGCGGGCATCGGCGCTTATCGCTATCTGAAAACGTCAGCCGATAAACCACAAACCGCAACGATAAAATCGCCAAGCGTAGTTGGCGAGAAACGCCCCGAGTTCGCACTAAATAACCTTGAAGGTGAAAAGCACGCTATCTCCGAATGGGACGGCAAGGTCATTGTCCTTAATTTCTGGGCAACCTGGTGTCCACCCTGCCGCCGGGAAATTCCTGCTTTTATAGAACTTCAGGAAAAATATCAGGCGCAGGGTTTTACCATTATCGGTGTGGCGCTGGATGCCAGGCAGGCCGCGATTGATTATGTTGACCCGATGGGTATCAACTACCCCATCCTGGTGGGGGATGTCGACGGCATCACCCTGAGCCAGGAGTATGGCAATAAACTGGGCGTCCTTCCCTATACTGTGATCATCGATCGGCAGGGAATTATCCGTCACCGTCTGGCCCGTGAGGTTCACCTGGACGAGGCTGAACAGCTGATTACCCCGCTTCTAGCTCAAAAATAGCCTGACTCGGCGACTCTCCAGCCTAATCGGGCAATTCATCGCCAAATTGCACTGATTTAGTGGCGAATGGGTCCGATCTTGTGAACAACTAGACAATCTAAAGCAGATCGGCGAGAATTCCCGAAAATTCCATAGTAAACTTGCTGTGAAACTGCGTTAAACGTGCAGCGATTTGCTGCGATCTCAATAACAGGCAAAGAGTCAATGGCGACAATTCTTGTCATACATGGTCCAAACCTCAACCTACTGGGTACCCGTGAACCCGAGCATTATGGCTCCACGACCCTAACCGAGATCAATGAGCAACTCGCGAGTATGGCCAAAGAGGCTGGACACCAGCTTCATTCGATACAGAGTAATGCAGAGCATGAACTGGTGAATGCGATCCAAAAGGCCAGTGCCGAAGGCACAGACTTTATTATTATCAATCCCGCTGCTTTTACCCACACCAGTGTCGCCTTACGGGATGCCATTGCTGCGGTCAGTATTCCATTCATTGAAGTACACCTGTCCAATGTGCACGCACGTGAAGAGTTTCGCCAGCAGTCCTATTTCTCCGATCTCGCTACAGGGGTGATCAGTGGCTTAGGTCCAATTGGCTATCAATTAGCGCTAACAGCAGCAATGGAAAAGTTGGGATAAATCCCGGCAAGTCATAAACATTAAACATATTAATCTAAAAAACCAGTATAGGTAGTTACAAATGGATATTCGCAAAGTAAAAAAGCTCATCGAACTACTCGAGGAATCCGGTGTAGCAGAAATCGAAATCAAAGAAGGTGAGGAATCTGTTCGGATTAGCCGGGCGACCCAGGGCGTTGCCTTAAGTCCAGCACCGGTCGCTGCACCTGTTGCCGCTGCCCCAGCAGCACCTGCGCCGGCCGCAGCGGAAACTCCATCTACACCTGAGTCCGAAGCGGAACCCAGCGGCCACCTGGTCCGGGCACCCATGGTTGGTACGTTCTATCGTGCTCCATCGCCAAATGCCAAATCGTTTGTTGAAGAAGGACAGACAGTCAAAAGCGGTGACACGTTGTGCATCATCGAAGCTATGAAGCTGCTCAACCAGATTGAAGCAGATAAGTCAGGAACGGTTAAGTCTATCCTGGTTGAGAATGGACAGCCGGTTGAATATAACCAGCCACTATTCGTTATCGAATAGTGAGACACTTTGAAACCTATAATGCATGTCACT
>JASFLV010000135.1:0-7702 GCA_050117915.1 Thioalkalispiraceae bacterium
CACAAAACCCATCATATAGTTTATATTGATTTATATCCAGCCGAAGTTGGGTAATTCCTTCGAGATTTTGCTATCTTAAACAGTATCATTATCTGGGCCAGCACCATTACATAAAACAATTGTTACGAACGAACTATGCAAGAAGACCAAGACAATATTTTTGAACGTCATCCAAAGAAAACAATCTTCATCATCATCCTGGTAGCTGTCGTAGTGCTCGACTTTAGTAGCGCTGCAGTTCTAAAAGCACTGGGCCTGTTTGAACCAAGCTACGTTCCCTCAGAAGTACTGGAGGCAACCTATCGGAAACAACACCCCGTCTTTCACCATACCCTGGCGGCCAACATAGATTTTTCGCAGGCTGAATGGGGTCGTCAATATTATACCGTACGAACCAATTCTCTGGGTTTCAAGGACAGCAAGGTCCGAGATATCAACCTGATGCCAGCAAAAAAGCGTATTTTGCTTATTGGCGATTCATTTACTGAAGGTGTTGGCATTGAATTTAAAGATACCTTTGCTGGCATTCTCCAGCAGACCCTTAACCATGACATGGAAATTCTGAATGCCGCAGCTACCTCATATTCCCCCATCATTTATTTACGTAAGACGAAATACCTGATTGAAGATGCCGGTCTTAACTTTGATCACCTGGTGGTATTTATCGACCTTTCCGATATTGAAGATGAAGCCAGAGGATATACGTTCGATAATCATGGCAATGTAATATCTCGACAGAGCATTGGCCTTATCGGGCATACCACGAAAGAT
Organism: Thioalkalispiraceae bacterium; assembly: GCA_050117915.1. GTDB lineage: Bacteria > Pseudomonadota > Gammaproteobacteria > UBA6429 > Thiohalophilaceae > SZUA-24. The sequence continues at coordinate 772 of JASFLV010000135.1, forward strand.
AAAACGCTAGAAAACAAACCGCAGATGGAAGAAGCTGGTTTTAAGGAATTCATGACCAGGAATACAATTCTATTAGGGCGGGTGCGCAACCTGGCAGGGTGGCTGAGAAATACCTTACGTCCCTGGGACCGTTCTCTCAATCAACGCAGAGCCATGTGGACCTTAGATGAAAGTATTTATAATGATTACGCAAAACAGGGGCTGGCGCTTGCAGAGCAACATATGAGCCGCTTAAAGCTGCTACTTGACGAACAGCAGATTGAATTAACCCTCGTTATCTATCCCTGGCCTGATCAGATATACCAAACTGATCTGAATTCAAAACATGTAGCGTATTGGCAAACATGGGCCAGGCAACATCATGTCAACTTTGTTAATCTCTTCCCTAGCTTCATCAAAACTGCTGATTCACCCGAAGATATCATAAAAACATATTTCATTGCCGGTGATGTACATTGGAACAAACTGGGACACAGAAAGGTAGCTGATATCTTACTCCAGCTTGAGCCTTTCAAGTCCCGTTAGTATACGATGCTAATGTTATTTTTGTAACGAAAGAATTTTTTTGATCAAGTTGGGTTCGTCCCATTCACGGGTACCAATCGCCCTATAGACGAGTCGACCTTGCGGATCAACTACAAAAGTCGTTGGTAAGCCGACGACAGGATAAGCCTGTGTTACACTCGAGTCACGATCAAGCAACAAAGGAAAGGTAACCGGATAGTCAGCAGTAAATGCAAAAATTGTATCTACATCCTCGCCCACATTAATGGCTAACATTACTACACCTTCTTTTTGTAGTTTTATATAGGCCCTTTGCATTGACGGCAGCTCAAAACGACATGGTGGACACCAGCTAGCCCAGAAATTGATCACCACAACTTTACCCCGATAAGCCGATAAACTATGCCTGGTTTCATCGAGGTCCAGCAAATTAAAATCCGGTGCCCCTGGTCGATCCTTGACTTCGTGTAGTATGCCTTGATCCGTAATTCCTTTACCTGCCATCATTAACAGCAACAAAACACACGATCCGATTCTTAAACTGCTAAGCATTATTCTCTCCTTGGCGAAGGATTATTGTCCGGTAGAAGGGGGAATATAAACATCTTTCGCGCATTCAATATTATCAATGCTTGCCTGATGAGGTTTGCCGTTTAAGGTCCAGCTCAACTTCAGGCTGAAGCTCGCCCCATGCGGAATTTTGTAAACGGTCATACCCCAATTGTAGTCGCCGGCCTGGTAACGTTGACGAGTAGGAAGTAGTGACCATTCAAACGCGATTTTCTGTGCCTGCTTCGTTTCGCGTTGTTGCCAGATCTTGTCCCAGTCTTCACGTAATACTAATGATTGCAAACTATCTTTATAGCTGATGCGCCACTTACTTGCATCATATTCGATCACCTGCTGACTACCCGCTGGCGCGGTATTGGTAAATACCGTCTGAAACACACAATGTTCGGCAATCAACCTGACATCCTCATTGTTGAATCCCCGCCCGGCAAAATAAGCACGAGTTTGATCTGGTAGACGCTGGACCAGACGAATTTTGATAGCCTTATCCTGCAGTTCCCAATAGGGGAGTTGTGCTGTTTCATCAACTCCGGTTACCAGTTGCGCATGAGCAGGTGGTAGCAGCAGAACAATTGGCAGGAGCAAAAGCATTCGTCTCATCGTGATATCCTTTTTATTCTCTTTTCTGGCGAAGACGTCTCTGGACCGACATAGTTCCTGACCCAAGTCAAAGATTACCTTGTAATATCAGCATAGCAAGCCTGAGAGTCGCGTGCCTGCCATAGAACCAGGCGTTGGTCATTAGGTGGGGTTTGAGTAGATTTGTGCGCCTGATTTGGCATTGAAAAAACCGGTGTAAATAGCTTCACACCGGTATTCATGTTGCCAGGAGGGGTAGAGAGGAATTCCTCCTTACCCTTCTATTCCAGCTTTAATAGACAATTGCCCGTGCGACAACAATTAATGCGATAAATAAGACGAACAGTCCGGAAAAGATTGTGGTTAAGGTACGACGACATGATGCGTCACTAGTGTTGCTACTCATACTGAAATCTCCAGGTAAATTATGAATATGGCCATCACGGCCCGTAAAATCGCAGAAAGTATACTGTGGCACTCAGGTATTAGATATTTCAGATATCTAATAAGCCAATAAGTTAATTTATGAGTAAAATAGTCAGGTAATTGTTGGGGTTAATACTTTTCAAACGAGCCCATAAAAAAGCCGGATTGCCAAACAATCCGGCTTTTACTTCGGTACTGTTCGTGACGGCTAGCTATTCAGCTTCGTCTTGATGGCATCGATGACCACGTCACTGGACGTTGCCTCGACACTCAACAAAGCACCTTCCTTTTCATAAAAGTCGGCTAAGGGTGCTGTCATTTCTTCATAGACTTGCAGTCGTTTGCTGATAGCCTCTTCAGTTTCATCGGCCCGCTGAACCACGGCCCCACCACATTTATCACATTTACCCTCTTCCTTTGGGGGGTTGGACTTGACGTTATAAATTTCACCGCAATCTTCACAGGTCCGGCGGGTTGTCAATCGATCCAGGATGACTTCTTTTGGTACCACGATATTCACCACTGCATCAAGTTCTTCGCCCATATCGGCCAGGAGCACTTTCAATGCCTCTGCCTGGGGAATCGTGCGAGGAAATCCATCTAGCAGGTAGCCATTTTTACAGTCATCTTCCTTAAGCCGTTCTGCCATGATCCCCATAATCAAATCATCTGATACCAGATCACCGGCCTTCATAGCCGCTTCAGCCTTTTTACCCAGTTCGGTTCCGGCTGCAACTGCTGCGCGTAAAATGTCGCCCGTCGAGATTTGCACTGAACCATCCATTTTAGTCAACATTTTTGCGACCGTACCTTTACCCGCGCCAGGCGCGCCTAATAAAATCAATTTCATTCATCGTTCCTCATTAATTGTCAATGACACAACCTGGAAATACCGGGTTGTATAAGAATTTTGCTGGCGCATTGTGCCTGCAGAACGCCAGTTAGGCAATTAAATACGCTTGAGTAGACGAAGAAAAAACTAATAGACCTTCCCGATATAAAATATCGCAAGCTCTACAAGGAGTCTGATGAATTATTTAACATGCTACTATCTTTTTGGAGAATATCTTTGGGAGGCATTTGCAGATAAAAGCCCTGTTGTTCAAGCGCAGTCATTACCTTTTTCGCATCCGCTCGGGCCAGTTTTCTGTCAGGTGTTAATTCCAGTTGCATGACCTTTTCCAGACGACCGGTTATCAGTAACAATTCATCTGGCAGATCTTGCCGAATATCTTCTCTGTCACTATCGGGTAGGAAAAGATACATTTCATCTTTCTTACTACACCGATAAATTACGCACCGCATTTTCATCCTCAGGAACCCGAATTGCTTTTTGACGGTATTACATAGAAGAGTTATTCCATTTTTTCACTATAAAATAGCCAATATAATAGGTTGTGTTGAAAATGGCTATGACAAATATGACTTTGATGCCTTTTTGTTAAGCAAATTCTGCTCACCTCAGCTTACTGAAATTTAACAAATTTTAGAGTAATCTGGCGTAACTGTCCTGCAAGTAGCCTTTCACTTCTCAAAAAACCTGACTCAAATATTGATAAGATGTTGTTTTTTCCTGTGACATTTACAGTAGCTGGATAAATCAGCCAAATCAGGCGTGCTGGTTAGAGAAAGTGACGCAATGAAGAGTTACCTTGATATCTATTTAGATTAGATAGGAGCCAGATCAATACTATACCAGCAACTATTTTATCAGGTAGTCGTCTTGACTCGGCATTTAGTACGGCTTATTTGAACCAATCGTTAATGGAATCGTCATCCAGATCTGACAGATCCTCTTCACTCAAATCAACATAACCTGCCTCGACTTCATCCGATTGCTCCGGCTCTCCCTTAGGAATTTTTTCATTATCAGCCTGAATTGACTCGCCACGAAAGGCGTCGAAGAAAACACGGAAGTTCTCCTCGCTGAGACAGAGAATTATCTGCTCGGGTGTGCCTTCAATTCTTGCATCCCAGAACGAAGTAATTGCTCTAAAGAATCCCCGGGCACATAACTCAACCGGTACATTAAAGATCCCGTTACTAATTGCTGGGAAGGCAATCGAGCGCCATTCATTTATTTCGCATAACTTCAGGCTGCGTGAGACAACCAGTTCGATCTTTTGCTGTTCTTCACCTTCTCCCATTTTGGGGCCAACCGCATGAACAACTGCTTTATAAGGCAGGCGACCGGCACTGGTATAGACCGCCATACCACTCTCGAGTTGACCATATTCACGGATAAGCTGATCGCTTTCTGACTGTAACTCATCACCAGCGTGTTGCAATATCTGCTCGGCAAGACCACCACCATGGGACAGGCCCACATTAGCAGGATTAACAATAACCTCAACAGGAGCAGACAACAAATCACCCACCTTGAGTATCAACTCTCGGTCACCGTATAAAAATTGCATTACCTGCTTATCCATTAGTTGCCTTTTTATGTATAGTCGGATGATATTGGTAAAAAACTGAACAGAGCTAGATAGTCCACATTAGTTACGAGTTAAATGTATATTAATTATTTGATAATATACCTTTTTTAAGATTTTGACAGGTACGATCGCATGTTAATTGTTGTTTCCCCGGCCAAAACGCTTGATTATGAAACACCGGCAAAAACCAAGGTAACCACACTCCCGGATTATCTGGATGATTCTCAGGAATTAATCAATCGCTTGCGCCGTCTGTCTGCGCTTGATATTGCAGAACTGATGAAAGTCAGCAAAAAGATTGCGGACCTGAATTTCGAACGTTACGCTGCGTGGAAAATCAACTTCACAACTGAAAATGCCAAGCAATCGGTACTTGCATTCAAAGGTGATGTGTATACAGGTCTCGATGCAGAATCATTTTCTGCCAATGAGTTCAAATTCGCGCAAAACCACCTACGAATCTTGTCGGGCCTTTATGGCTTATTGCGTCCGCTGGACTTAATGCAGCCATACCGCCTGGAAATGGGAACCCGCCTTGAAACTGACCGGGGTAAGAACCTGTATGAATTCTGGGGCTCGACAATTACCAATGGCTTGAATAAGCAACTTAAAAAAATAAAATCTGACTATCTTATTAATCTTGCCTCTAATGAATATTTCAAATCGGTTAAACCCAAAGAATTGAATGCTGAGATCATAACGCCTGAGTTCAAAGAATACAAAAACGGTAGCTACAAGATGATCGGTATCTATGCAAAAAAGGCCAGGGGTATGTTAAGTCGTTATATTATCCAGCATCAGTTTACGAAACCAGAAGATATCAAATCGTTTAAAGACGATGGCTACAAGTTCAATAAAACCCTGAGTAATGGCAACAAATGGGTTTTTACTCGCAAACAATAGCCTAATTATCATGAATGGTGGTACTGTATATTATGCTAGGGTTTCATCCCTAACGCCGAACATATTACGATAAATAATCCCGTAGGCAATCATCATCATCGGTAGTGTCCAGATCAAGCCGATACCCAGTGGAATCATTGACACCATTACAATCAACGAAATTACAATAGAAAAAAAGAACATGGTAAACCAGCGTTTAGATATTGTCTTGCGTGAAACCTCCAGCGCCTGCCATGGACTCAGGCCCTTTTCTGCAACCAGTGGTAAAGCCATGTAGTAGGCGATACTTAGATAGATTCCCGGTATGATTAAGAGTGCAAACCCAATTAAAACCATTATGTAGAGAAGCAACATGGTTACGAACAGTCGCCAGACAGACGCATAGTAACCCATAATCGAGCCCGCCTGAATTGAGGCACCTGAAGCACGCCTGACCCCCAGTAAAAAAATTCCCATCGCAACCGGTAGCAAGACAAGATTGAATGCCAGTTGTTGTAAAACAGAAAATACAATGATAACTAACTCATCATTTGCAGCAGAGCCAATAATCGCCAGAAATATTTGAGAAACGATCGAGAGTCCGATTGAGATCGCCAGATAAATGAAAAATGCCAGAATAAAGGTCCCTTTGGCACCTGCTGTTTTATCCCATGCCTCTTTCAAGACTTCAGAAATATAAAATCGATACTCGCCTTTTAATCCACGTTCAATCGAACCAAAATGTTCATCTGCCGTTGATTCCTCTTCCAGGCTTGCCTTTGGTGTTTCATAAATATCAGTCATTATTTTTTTCCATTGAAATATTCATTTATAGCACTGCGACTCCAAACAGATAAGGATGGACAAAAACCAGTATCATATAAGCAATAATACCGGCAAATATGGCCATAATATCTTTAGTGTAGGGAACCTTTTGCTTTTGTTTTTTTGCACCACGTAGATTAGCAGATAACATTGCCACTAAAGCAAATAACCCCAGACTTACAAACAACACCACCGCTGCACGGTCGCCATTGGAAAACAGGTGCGCAATGGCCCAAATGACCAGACCCCACAACATTGGATGACGGGTAAAACGTTTAAGATTGCCCGGCATATTAGCCGCAGCAAAAAAGACCAGGGAAATCAACATGAGTGAGGCAGTCACCGCCCGCCCCCACTCTGGTGGACTGAAGACCAGATTGTATTCTACCTGGGGATAGCCCATCACTATTAAGACGATGCCCGTAACTGTAATAATCGAAAATATGGCTTTATACATATTTTCACCAACAGCTGAGATAAGCGACTGGCGAAGTCTTACTGCAGTGGGAAAAAGATGTACCAGGCAGAACATGGCGATTCCAGTAGCCAGGTAGAGCATTTTATTTACCCTTGCTTATGATTGATTATTTTGAACAATATAACATTATTGCAGTTTCTGCACTTTCAGAACATGTAAAAGCTAATGATTAAACTATAATAATTTGCTAATTTGGGCTGAAACAGAGGAAAGGCTTTTTCAATAACAC
>JASFLV010000136.1:0-7686 GCA_050117915.1 Thioalkalispiraceae bacterium
CCCGTCCTCCCATGGAATAGTCAGAACAGTGTGATAACGCTTATTCTCAGCTGTTTTAATCGTAACTGGATATCCGCCATCATGCTCTCGACGTTGATTTATACAGACATGAAGATCAAACTGTTCCATCAGATATGCCTTTTGTAATAAATATTTTTAATACTTGGTTTTTATGGCAGATATATTAGTATCTTGTTAAATTGTAATTTTTAATCTCAGGTCTACATATTTAACTTATATAATATAAATTGGCGCAATTAAAAAATATTACAACTATCCTAATAAAAGGTAAAAAAACGTGTTTTTACTATTGATCTATGTCAAGCAGTATAAAATAAACATAAATTTGATGTTAAGATGTGATCTTTTCCTGTATATAAATTAGTCGCGAACATTAAAGATATATTTAGTACTGCTTTTTAATTACAATTTAACGATCTGATACAGATTACTTGTTCCATGGAGGGCTGGCAGTGAGAATCACCTTACAAAATTCCATTACTTTTAGCTTAATCACGCTGATCGCTGCCCTATCCGGGTGCAAGACAGCCCCCCCTTCACGTCAAAATATTGATACCAGTAATTTATATATTGATGATGTGGGTTCTGTACGTGTATCTGTTGTCTCGGTCGCGCCATGGTCTACCTATGCTCAGGCATTACAACCTAAATTCAATATCACCTCAGAAGACGCGTTCAACAAAGCAATTGCGAATACAAAAATTGAATCCCTGTCAACATTATCAAAAACACTGGCAAAAGTGCGTGCCGGCCTGGAACAAAGCACAACGACCACAACCACAACAACTACCAGTGATAGCGACGATAACACTTCTCGATCCACTACCAGCACGGATGAAACAAAACCCGGCACCCTGCCTGCCGCGGTAACAAACACTGGCAATGCACCTGCTCAAAAGCTTGGCGCCAGCCCCAGTACAAATATCGACGTTGAGCCAAGACTCCACTACCGTGCGGCGACGGCCTTATATCAGGAAGTGCAATTATTAGACCGCTATATTGATGATGCTGTAAGGCGCGAAGGCTATGCACCCTATCTCGTTCGCATCCAGATTAACCTGATGCCCGTGCGTCGTAACTTGCCGCTGGATGCATATGTAAATATGACCTTTTTTTCCGGCAACCCAAAAGATGAATCGGATACCGATACGGTCGCCGTTGTCCCACTCATTTCTACCGACAGCCACGAAAGCGCCTTATCCTCCACCATAGCGAAAAATATTACGGATATTGGACTCAGTATCAGTGCACTCTCTAATAATGCGGCGGCAATCGAGTTAGGCAAACTTTATGAACGACTGAGTGACGATTTAGGACGCAATTTAAATAATACGTTTACTGTCGGGCGCTTAAGTGAAAATTCCGTTCGCATTCGGATTGGGGCATTATGGCAACAATCTACTCAATACAGCATGGTGCCCAGGACAGAGTCTGTAACGTTATTAGTATTAGTTCCGAAACAGCGTGCCAAGCATAGTAATGCAAATAAGCGTAATATCCATGTGAATATTTATAGTGATATGATTAATACCGTGACTGGGAAACGTATTGAAGAGAAACCTGATAGACGCGAATCTGATGATGTAGAAGCGCTAATCTCAAGATTCCTGGTAGATGGTACTGATACTAAGTGCCTGGCCAAGAAAAAAATAGCTGAGGCCAAACTATTTGTCGATTTATTATGGGACAAAACACTTGATAATGACTGGCATTCCTATAACGAGGAACTTAGCAGGAATATTTGCAAAGCGCCGAACAGCGAAACTGACACCGGTTCATTATACTGCAAATCATTGTGCGCAGGATCACAATATGAGTATGCAACACAATTATGGAATGAAATTGTCAAGCTGAATACCGGATACCAGGTCGACATCACTAATTTTGAAGTGCCAATGGTAAGGCAAGGCCGATTATTTCCCGCTCAATCGGTCACGATAAAAGAGCAGAATGGTAAAGCCATTGCCACACTTTATGATGGATCCTATATGAACAATCGTGATTTATGCTCAGCAATATATACGCTTTCTAAAAACGGAAGGAAAGTTATTAATATTTTTCCGGGTCGGCTTACCCAGATCGAACAAGGCGGAAAAATGGCGCGCTTCGAGTATGATGCGCTAAGTGAAAATGGGAGCTGGACTGCTGATAATGACAATCGCTTACTCCAGGTTCGCGCAGCATATGTCGACAACAGCAATGGCAGCACTGAGTGTTGGGCAAAATTGAATGGCAGTAAGAATGATCGATTTACTTCAAAATCCGTATTATATATCGACAGCAAAAAACCGGAGCAATAAATCCCATATTAACCAAATTTGTTACTTCCCTTCCGTCTCGGGCGCGTCAGCATCGGTTTCCGGTAACAGTGGCTGCACTGTTTTCGGCAAAGCCTTTGAGCGTATTATGAAATCACAATCAGTATCGTTTTGCTTGTCGTCACAGAATTGCTCAAATGCCGGTTTCAATTTTATGGACCGAATCGGGACTGGTGGTAACGTCAGCTTTTCTATTGTGATACCTTTTTGCCTGGCTTGTTTGGAGGGCAACAATCTGGGTTTGTTAGCTTTAATACGGAATGCTGTACTGCCGCGTATATAAGGCACAACCAGAACAAAATCAGCTTGTTCTCGCAAATACATTCCGCCGTTGTCATCCAGAATATGGGTAATACGCGGGTCCATCATCCCGACTGTTTGCATGACATTGTTTTGCGTATCCATCAATTCGATTGTTAAATCCTCCGTGCCCGCAAAGCGGTTGGGCGGATAGCCTTTGATAATTTGTGTTTCGCTAACCGTCAGCTGATTGCCGTCGATTGTGCCTTTAATTAGCAATAACTTGCGAGCTTCCGGCCCTGTCGGTTCCAATGTGATCTGGGGCACTGTTTCAGCTGCTGTGATACCGGGTGGTGCAGCCAGTTGTTGGACAGGCGCCGATGTGGGTGATGGCGCGCACCCGGTTAATGCTGTTACGCAAATCAAAAGCATCATTGTGTTGTAGAGTTTGTGCTTTGTCATATTCATTGTGTTTTATCCATGACCCAGATAACACGTCGGCGGCATGCGCGATCAAAATTGTAGTTACCCGGTACGCAACTGGGATAACCGCCCGCGCAAGTCCCCATCAGATCACTGCGATCGCTGTGCCAAAAATCCTCGTTGTCACTTCCTCGATAAAAGACCTGACAATCGCTCGGTGGCCATCCTTGATATTTAGCATCTTCTTCACAATTTTCGCGGCTTTTATATAGATTTGGCCAGGGATTCGGTTGCCAATAACCACCGTCGCAACAATATTCATCGGCCAGCCCAAACAGCGAATGGCCGCTTTCGTGGGCAAAGGTCCTGTAACTGGTCGGTTCGGATGAAAAAACCTTGCCGGTCGAACAATCACGAAACGGATCAGTGTGCAGGATAGCCGCGATGTCGCTAAAGGCGCCAATAATGTTAAAAATATAAGGGGGACTGTTGTTACAGTCAGGACCCGTGCTGCCGGTGTCAGTCATATACCAGAAATTGAAACGTTGTGCATTGGCACCCATTGCTTCATCGGCCATATAAGAGTTTTCGATTGTATCTGCGACATCGGTGAGAAACTGTGTACGACCACCACCACAGGTATATCGCTGGCCGCTGGCAGTTGTGCAGGTACGCAGTGCGCCTTGATAACTGTCAGCATCTTGTATGAAAACGACATCGATCTTATCGCCGGGGCTGCCGTGATACCAAAGTGGCACGATGAATGGATTATAATCGGCAACCGCAAACAACCGGTAACCCGTCCAGCCGCGCCCGCCGTGTACATCATAGGCATTGACTCCATAATTGACTTCTGAATCGCTTTGCGCTTCATGTGTCCCCATCACGGCCAAACGCGCGTTATTTTTCGGCACCAGATATCTACGTGTTGCGGTTTCCGCCTGGAACCAGAAATCCTCACCCGTTTGAGTTTCCTGCCCTTGATCGAGATCGCCAGAATATGATTGGCGAATCTGCAATCGACCTCGGCTGTAAACAGCGGGGGTTTGTGCCGGGTTATTGGTTTGCTGCCAGGTCGTATAGCTGAGTTTTAGGGTACCCGGGCTGTTGCCAACTGCTTCTCGAAGTCGAAACGCAGCAATGCGACCGTCACTGGTTTGTGCGCAGATAGCGGTGCCTTTTTGCAATGATGAAACCGGGATCCGGTCTTGTGATAGCGGTGCATTGGCGCAACCGGCGAATCCACCGTAGTAATCTTCCGGAAAAGGTCCGCCGACATGCACGCAGGGTGAAGCCGTACAGGTCTTAACCAGACGCTGGTTTACCAACAATTCGATGCGATCTAGCCCATCGGCGTCTGTAGCGGTAGCGGTAAATGTAACTTGTTGGTCATTATCAGGATGTAGCGGTAGATGACTCATCGTGATATGCGGTGGCTGAGAATCCCAGTTGCGCCCGACTCGATAACGAAACGAGTTAGCACCACTGGGGTCGTCATAGGCCATCAGAATCATTTCTTCGCGCGGATCACTGTCAAGATTATGAAACGCTACACCGGCACCCTGCCCGTTGACACCGACTCCGTTGACTTCGACCCATGGGCTCCAGGCGACCGGTGTCGCATTGAGATCCAGATCATAGGCAATACGATAACGGAAACGGTTTTGACCACCAGGGTTATCATAGGCCATTACCAACAGATCGGGCCGGTTCCCACCGCCGAGATCTTTCAGTATCATACCCGCACCTTGCCCGGAGCTACCCATGCCGGCAATCCGACGCCAGCGTGTCCATCGTTGCGCGACGGCATTACTGTCGATATCCCAACCAATGCGATAACGAAAGTTATTTGCACCGCTAGGGTTATCGTAAGCGAGCAGTATCATCTCAGGTCGGTCGTTGTTATTAATCTGACCAATTGCCACTGCGGCACCTTGCCCCTTAGAGCCAACGCCGGTTACTTCAGTGAATCCACTCCAGCTACTGGCAATGCCACTGCTGTTCAGATTGCGACCTACGCGATAGCGAAAACTGTTCTGACCACTGGGATTATCATAGGCCATCAAGATCATTTCCGGCCGTGGGTTATCGTCGAGGTTATGGATTGCCAGACCTGCTCCCTGGCCTTTGGAACCGACACCGGTAACTTGCGTAAAGCCGCTCCACGAACTGGCTTGCCCGTTACTATCGAGATTCAAGCCTACGCGATAACGAAAACTGTTTTGTCCACTGGGATTATCGTAGGCCATTAGTATCATGTCCGGCAGCGGATTATCATCCAGCGATGTTATAACAAGGTCGGCACCCTGACCTTTTGAACCCACACCGGCGACTTGTTTAAAACCGCTCCAGGACTGAGGACCTGCAAAGGCAGTCTGGCCTATCATAAATAAAGCCAGCACAACAAAACGAATACACTGCATGTTAGTTGTCACGTAAGTTGGTCGTATTAATAATTAGTATCATTATGCTAGTCATATTCTTGGTCGCGAGTTTTGATTTGGATCAAGTCTTATTAAAGTTCAGCTGCTTACAGGATAAAAAAATCTATTCCATAAAAAAACTACAAAAGGAGACGGAGTGGTTATTAATTTAGCACCTCCAACAATGACTTCATTTCGGTCACTGTAAAGATCGGACTAACACGGATTGCTATTTCCGTTAAGGTGGGTTTTACCACGTGATTTAACGGGTAATTAAATACTTCCGTTAACTTGGCGGTGAAGTAACACAAGAGATGAATTGAATATTTAGATTGATTTTATTTTCATGCCTCGCATCACTGCAGCGAAAAGCAGAGTGACGAAGGAGCGGCGCTTTTTCTGACCACCTGCATGCGATTGTTTGCCGTGTATTCAATCTTGCGTTACCGGCGAAACAAACCCCGGAGGTTTTATGGCCAGTACTGAACACTGCATTTGATCGAGAATCGCCTCTGCGGTATTACCGATAATGAATCCCGAGATTCCTGTTCGCGCTACCGTTCCCATGACGACCAGGTCTGCATTTAGATCGCTCACCAGTGCAGGTATCTCCTTTTTTGCCTCTCCCCTCAACAGGTGAATCCGGGGTGCCAAATATTCGTAGGCTTCTGTGCCAATGTGCCTACTTATATTCTGAGTCAGTTTTTTCATTGCGCTTTCGTGCCAATCGTGCGCTCCGTCAATCATACTTCGTTCAGCCTCAGTGGGCATATCTGCCCATAAACTGGCAAATCCCGCAGCAGGCTCATCCCAGACGTGGACCAGATGCAGAGAGGCATGCTCACTGAGTGCGAGGGAACTGGCTAGCTCAAGAATCTCCTGGTTTAGCGCCTGCTCGGACGATTTAAGTTCATCAGGATCCATGTCGACTGCAGCCACTATACAATCATAGTTAGACGTTTCTTCAGCTTTCATCATCCATACCGGGCAGGGACATTTGCGCAGGAAATGCATGTCTTCGCTGCCGAACAGCCTATCAATATAATCCGGATTTTCGGCCGGTTTAAGCAATAGATCATATCCATCCTTTATGACGGCACGAATCGCTTCGATAAATTTAATGCCCACCAGGACATCAATATGGATCGTCATATTTTGCTGATGGGGTGCGATCATAGATTCCAGTGCCTGGCGACGTTCGGCAATCCTGGCTGTTTGCAAGTCAGTGGAAATAGGCCCGCCAGGTGGCATACCGATGCCCGACGTGACCTCGGGTATTACATCAATTAGTGTCAGGTTAGCCTGGTTGTTCTGTGCCAGTGATACCGCACTAGCAAAGGTGGCATTCTGCGCGACCGAGTCCTCATATACGTAAAGTATGTTTTTAAATCGTTTCACCTTAAACCTCCACTTTAGTGGCCAGTCGCCACTGGACTCGACATGATCCGACTCGCAGCTTCCCTTGCCGCATCCGCATACGGTACCAGCACCATGTCCGCGCCTTCCTGCGCAAATACCTGGGCATCCTGTTGGTTATGAGTAGCGATCGCGATACTGCCGCGATAGTTCTGTTGGCGCAAGCCGTGTAACAACAAACGATTAATACTGCGATCACGTACGGTGCTGACTACCCATTGTATGCGCGTTAATGGTAGTGTCGCTATAAATTCCGAGTCCTCCGCATCGCCGTAATGCACCTTGTAACCTTCACGGCTATGGCGTTGGACGGCGTCGGGGTCGAAGTCCACGGCCAACAACCGACAGCCTTGCTCACGCAGAGTCGCGGCCAACGCGGCGCCATATCGGCCCAACCCGATTAACAGCACATCGACATTGATACCTTCATCTAACTGGCTGTCGAGTTCTCTATGGGGGACCTTGCGCTCGAAGATTGAAAGCCACGGCGCCAAGCGTTCATAGAGTAAGTGCGAGTAAAGAATCATATAGGTAGAGACACTGATTGTGATCAATCCCACCAGAGTAACCAACCCAACTGTCGTTTGATCCAAGTGTCCCAGACTCAGGCCGAGTGCCACCAGTACCAGGGAGAATTCGCTGATCTGGGCCACGGTCAATCCGGCAAGAAAACCGGTGCGCTTACGGTAACCCATATAGCCCATGATGGCCATCACTATCAGTGGATTGCCAATCAACACAAATAACGAGAAGACTACCGAGGCACCAAGTTGCACCCCTAGTGCACTGAGGTCCAGGCTAGCGCCCAGTTCGATAAAGAAAAACAGCAACAGGAAATCGCGCAG
>JASFLV010000137.1:0-7668 GCA_050117915.1 Thioalkalispiraceae bacterium
CTCATCAGCATGGGTAATCAATTCCAGGTTGTTTGCAGCATTGATTTTTTCGATTAGATACGCGGTTCGTTCCAGCAACCTCTTTTCGATGGCATCGATGCCGAACTCAAGTAACAAAGATAAGCTAGCATTGGCCGCATGGATGCCAAGCATGTTTGGACTGCCACACTCGAAACGACGCGCAGTCTGGGTAATGTTCCACTCAGTTGCAGCGTAATCCCCCATATTCTCCAGCATATGCCAGCCGTATTCATGTAACTTGAGCTGTTCCCTGATCGACTCGCGACAATAGAACAGGGCGATCCCCTCAGGACCAAGCATCCATTTATGTGTGTCCGCCATGACAAAATCTGCCTGGATCGACTGGGTATCGAAAGGAATCGCGCCGATACTCTGTATCGCATCAACACAAAATAAAATATTCTTATTTCTACAGGCCTCACCAAGGTAGTCCAGGTTCATTTTCAACCCCGTCGCATACTGTACAGAGCTAATCGACAACAATTTGGTCTTGTTATCGATAGCGGCAATAAGCGCATCTTCGGGAGACTTATCCTGAGCAAGGTTCACTTCACGTACTTCAACACCCTTTTCTTTTAAGGAATGCCAAATAATAGAATTGGATGGAAACTCCTGGTTACTGATAACAACATTTTCACCTGATTTCCAATTCAGACCGTAGGCAACAAATGAAAGCGCTTCGGAGGTGTTTTTGACTAATGCAATATCATCGACAGAAGGGGCATGAATTATTTGTGCGAATTGTTCACGTAACGACGTCTCAATCTTTACCCATTCAAGATAGCGTTTTGCACCAGTTACGTTGTTTTCATCAGCAAATTGTTTAACTGCTTCTGTTGTTCGAGATGGCCAGGGGGCAACAGCGGCATGATTCAGGTAAATAAGGTCGTCCTCAAGTTTAATTTCCTGTTTGATTAATTGTTCAAGACTCATTGCAGCTTACCTTCTGATCGCTATTGGGTGGCTTGAGGATTAGACACAATATCATTCTAACCCAGAATAGAAGCGCACCATATTAGAGCATATTGCTGAAAAATTTCATTTTTCCGTGAGCGTTCATTGTGCTTTTTAAGCTGAAAAATTTGCTAATCCGCATCTAAATCATGCACGCCTTTTTATTAATTGCACAGCGGTGGTGCGATTTGCTGACCTAAATACTCTGTCGAATAATTGAACGACGACTTAATTACTAATAAAAACAATTAGTTATGAATTATTTAAGGGGTTGCTTATAAATGGCATGGCGTTTGCTCTAGTAGGTCCAGTGCAGGTAACAGATCTTTTGGAGTAAGCCAGATGAAAGAACGTTTAGTCGTCATTGGGAATGGCATGGCGGGGATGAGGACAATCGAAGAATTACTCAAACTCGCACCAGACAGTTATGAAATTACTGTCTTTGGAGAAGAACCTTACGGAAACTATAATCGGATCATGTTATCGCCTGTATTGGCAGGGGATAAAACCATTGAAGAAATCATGCTGAATGATCTTGATTGGTATGAAGCGAACAATATTAATTTACTGAAAGGACAAAAGGCCGTCGACATCGATCGAAAGGCCCGCAAGGTCATAGCGAATGATGGTACTGAGGTTGAGTATGATCGCCTGCTGATTGCGACCGGTTCTACCCCATTTATTATTCCTGTTCCCGGACATGATTTACCTGGCGTCATCTCTTTTCGCGATATCGCCGATGTGGATGCGATGCTTGATGCTGCCGACCAGTATAACAACGCAGTCGTGATTGGCGGTGGCCTGTTAGGCCTTGAGGCGGCTAATGGTCTGATGCAACAGGGCATGAATGTTAAAGTTGTTCACATCATGGATACCTTAATGGAACGGCAGCTGGATGAGCCCGCCGCGAAGATGTTACGTGCATCATTAGAAGAACGTGGTATGGAATTCCTGATGGGCGCGCAGACAGCTTCTATTGAAGGTAAAGATCGGGTTGAAAAGATTTGTTTTAAAGATGGCAGTACAGTTCCTGCCGATGTTGTCGTTATGGCAGTCGGTATTCGCCCGAACATCGAATTAGCACAAAAGGTTGGCATTCATTGTGAACGAGGTATTGTGGTCAATGACACCATGCAGACGTTTGATCCAAGTATCTATGCTGTCGGTGAGTGCGTCCAACACCGCAATCAAACTTATGGACTGGTGGCACCCTTGTTTGAAATGGCCAAGGTCTGTGCGAATCATTTAGCAAAGTATGGTATTGGTTTGTATGAGGGGTCGGTTACTTCAACCAAGCTGAAAGTAACTGGAATCGATCTGTTTTCTGCGGGAGATTTCACCGGTGATGATACAACTGAAGACCTGGTCTACCAGGATGTCGCCTCAGGTGTATATCGTAAACTCGTCGTCAAAGATAACAGGATAAAAGGTACCGTCATGTATGGCGATACGATTGATGGTACCTGGTATTTTGATCTAATGCGTGATGAAACAGATATCACGGATTTTCGCTCCACAATTCTGTTTGGCCAGGCCCATCTGGGCGATTCGGGACATGGCGAGGAAAACCGTATTGCAACAATGGCTGACACAGCCGAGATCTGTGGCTGTAATGGTGTCTGCAAAGGTGACATTGTCAAAGCAATCACCGATAAAAAACTGTTTACCCTGGATGATGTGCGTGCCCATACCAAGGCGTCGAGTTCCTGCGGTTCCTGTACGGGGCTGGTTGAATCATTGCTAGCGCATACAGTAGGTGGTGACTATTCGGTTGCGCCCCACTCCAAACCATTATGTGCCTGTACTGAACATACACATGATGAGGTACGTGCAGTCATACGCGATAAAGGCTTCAAGACAATTCGCGAAGTACAACAATTCATGGAATGGAAGACATCGGATGGTTGCCCCAAGTGCCGCACTGCCATGAATTATTACATGGTATGCCAGTGGCCAGATCTCCATAATGCCGATGATGCCCAATCGAGATTTATTAATGAACGTGCCCATGCAAATATTCAAAAAGACGGCACTTTCTCGGTTATCCCGCGGATGTGGGGTGGTGGGACAACGCCTACCGAATTGCGTGCAATAGCTGATGCAGCAGAAAAGTTTAATGTTAAGACTGTTCATGTTACTGGTGGCCAGCGTATAGCTTTATATGGTTTGAAAAAAGAAGAGTTACCCGTTATCTGGAAAGATTTAAACAGCGCAGGCATGGTCTCCGGTCATGCTTATGGTAAGGCATTACGTACCGTCAAAACCTGTGTCGGAAAAGAATGGTGTCGCTTTGGTACTCAGGATTCTACACATTTAGGTATTGAACTGGAGAAAATGACCTGGGGCTCATGGATGCCACACAAGTTTAAACTGGCTGTGTCGGGTTGTCCGCGCAACTGCGCTGAAGCAACGATAAAAGACTTTGGTGTAGTCTGTGTCGATTCCGGGTACGAACTTCATGTTGGTGGCAATGGTGGAATCAAGGTGCGGGCAACGGATTTGCTTTGTTCAGTGGAGACTGAGCAGGAAGCAATGGATTACTGTGCAGCCTTTATTCAATTATATCGTGAAGAAGCCCACTATCTTGAAAGAACCGCTCCCTGGATCGAGCGAGTAGGGCTTACACATATCAAGGACAACGTTGTTGAAGATGATGAAAATCGTCAGGCCCTCGCTGAGCGATTTATCTATTCACAGAAATTTATGCAGGATGATCCATGGGAGGCACGTGCCAAAGGTGCCGATCAACATGAATTCACTCCAATGAAAAAAGTAAATCTTGAATTAGAAGTAGAGCAGGTGACAAATTGATGAGTGACTGGATAGAAATTGGAAATCTTAATGATATCCCGCAACTAGGGGCACGTGTTGTGACCTCTAATAAGGGTAATATCGCTGTGTTTAGAACAGCTGAAGATAAAGTATTTGCAGTTAAAGACGAATGCCCGCACAAACAAGGTCCACTTTCGCAGGGTATTGTGCATGGGGACCGCGTTGCCTGTCCATTGCATGACTGGAAAATTAACCTGGAGACCGGGGTCGCTGTGGCACCTGATGAAGGATGTGCAGCAACTTATCCAGTGAGGCTGGACGGTGAAAAGATCCTGTTATCCCTCACACCGAATCAAGGTTGTCCGAATAGTTAAAGGATTGTTATAGCTATGTTGTTTGGGCGCAAGCAGAAGAACCCCATTAAGATCGCAGATAAAGGTGTCGTCGACTGGAAATATACGACATGTGGTTACTGTTCAACAGGTTGTTCGATTGAAGTAGGGCTGGATGTGAAAGGCGAGGCAGTGGCTACCCGTGGGGTAGGTAGTGCGGACGTTAATCGTGGCAAACTCTGTCTGAAAGGCATTTTTGAGCACGAACTGTTCAAACTGGAAGGTCGTGGTGAGACACCTTTAATACGAGACAAATATTACGAGCCGTTTCAGAAAACAGACTGGGATACTGCCTTAGATAAAACTGCCGATGAAATTCAACGTATCCAGAACACCTATGGAAAAGATGCTTTTGCCATTGTTTCCACAGGCCAGATTATGACAGAAGAATTCTATACCCTGGGTAAGCTGGCCAGGGGTGTGATCGGCACAAATAACTATGATGGGAATACGACTTTATGTATGTCATCAGCAGTATCGGGATATAAACGTTCCTTCGGTTCTGATGGCCCACCAGGTTGTTATGAGGATTTTGAACATACCGAATGTCTGTTAGCGATCGGATCCAACTTACCAGAGCAGCATCCAATTATTTACTGGCGTTTGCAGCAAGCTCTGGAAAAACGCAAATTTCCCCTGATCGTGGTTGATCCACGTGTGACCATGTTGGCGCAGAAAGCCGACATTCACCTGGCCGTAACTCCTGGTACCGATCTGGTTTTATTAAATAGTCTGGCCTACGTGATTCTTGAGGAAGGCCTTGAAGATCGGAAATATATCGAAGCTCACACCAATAACGATCAGGCGTTTTACAAAGTAATCGAACAGTACGATCCGGTTTCGGCCGCAAAGATCTGTGGGATAGACGAAGATACAATTCGCAACGTTGCCAGGACTTACGCCAAAGCTGGGGCGGCGATGACGATCTGGACTATGGGCATCAATCAATCTACACATGGTTCCGATGGTGTTTGCGCTATCAATAATCTTAACTTAATAACCGGCAATATTGGTAAACCGGGTGGCACTTCACTTTCAATCACCGGACAATGCAACGCGATGGGAACTCGTGAATGGTCATCCTGTTCAGGATTGCCGGGTTATCGCGCTCTCGAAAATGAAGAGGATCGTGAAACGATCGCGAATTTTTGGGGAATAGACAAAGACTTTTTCCCCAAAAAACGTGGCTTGTTCCAAACAGACATTTTCCCTGCTATCGAAACGGGTCAAATCAAGGGATTATGGATTATTGCAACCAATCCAATGACCTCGATGAGCAATACAGACCGTATTCGTAAGACACTTGAAAAACTTGAGTTTCTCGTCGTTCAGGATGCTTACCAGGATTGTGAATCTAACCAGTATGCAAATGTGTATTTCCCTGCTGGCGTCTGGGCTGAAAAAGAAGGTTGTTTTACTAATACCGAACGACGGGTCAATTTGATTCGTAGTGTTATCAAGCCGTATGCCGATTCCAAACCGGATCTCTGGATCTTTAATCAAATGGCAAAACGTTTTGCGCAAGGTAAACAAATCAGATTTCCAGAAACATCGTCGGAAGTGTTCGAAGAATTACGACAGTTATCAAAAGGTCGTATGTTGGATTACTCGGGAATGACCCATGAAAAGATAGAAAAATTACGCGGAATACAATGGCCCTGTACAGAGGGCGATGAAAACGGGGCAAAACGTTTATATACAGATGGTAAATTCGGGTACCCAGATGGCAAGGCAAAGCTAATGCCGTTACCTTTTATCGATAATAACGAGCGACCAGATGATGAATATCCTTTCTGGATGAATAGTGGTCGAGTAGTTGAGCATTTCCATACACGGACTCGTACCGGCAAGGTAGGTAATATCAATAAATTTAGCCCCACTCCTTATATGGAGATGAACCCGGATTCAGCGAGAGAGCTTGGCATTGAACATGGTCAATATGCACGACTTACCTCTCGACGAGGTGATGCGGTCGTAATGGTACAGCATACCCATCGCGTTGCACCCAATATGGTTTTTATTCCATTTCACTTTCATGACTGTGTAAACAGATTAACGCTTGGTTTGCTGGATCCGCACTCTCGTCAACCTGCGTTTAAGCAGTGCGCAGTAAAGATTGAATCCGCAAGCGATCAAATGAGTGCGGCTTTACGCAATAGAGAAGCACGCTCATATTAGGGGAGCAGAATGTACAAAATTAGAAGTGATGAACCGAATTATGCTCTTTTAAACAATAAAGAGGCCCCGGAGTTAAACCAGTTTGGTAACAAGATCAGCCTTAAAACGGAAGATAAACCTACAGGTGAGTCGGGTCTTAATATCAATAATATAACTTGCGCCAGCGATAATCCGGACCGCTATAAGCAGCACGGTTTTTATTTTAATGCGGACAATTGTATTTCCTGTCATGCCTGCGAGTCTGCCTGCAGTGAGAAGAATGATCTTCCTGCCTATCTGGCTTATCGCTCCGTGGGCTTTATTGAGGGGGGAAGTTATCCAAGTTACACACGCCTGAATATCTCAATGGCCTGTAATCATTGTGATAACCCTGTTTGTCTGAAGGGTTGCCCCACGCGCGCTTATACAAAATATGAGGAATATGGTGCTGTCCTGCAGGATCCGGATATCTGTTTTGGTTGTGGTTATTGTACCTGGGTTTGCCCATACAATGCACCGCAACTGGATACAGAACGTGGCCATGTGCACAAGTGTAATATGTGTGTCGATCGGTTGGAGGCCGGATTGAAACCGGCCTGTGCGTCTGCCTGCCTGGCCGGCGCGCTGGACTTTGGTGTTATTGAAACCACACCTGATAATCGTGAGCAACTAAAGACACAAATCCCTGGTTTTCCTACGCCCGATATTACGCATCCAAATATACGTTTTCAGCAAACCAGAACGTTACCCAAAGAGATGACACGTACTGATTCCATGGATGTTAAATATCGTTTAAATGATGACAAGACACGCTATGTACCTGTAGTGAACGAAAGTCGTGCCAGGAAAGAGAAAAAATGGAACCTGAAAAAATTGCTCTCATCCCATGAGAACGCACACATCGCCTTTACCCTGAGTACACAAACTGTCATCGGGGCATTCATGATGTATCTCGTCGGGCTATTTTTTAATGTTGAATCACTCCAAGTTATTTCGAGTGCAGGAAAGTGGCCCTTGCTGCTCATTTCTATTTTTCTGATGGGTTTTGGTTTATTGAAACTGAATCTACATCTTGGTCGTCCGCATCGTTTTTATCGCGGGTTTAACAATCTGCGACATTCTCCGGTCAGTCGTGAAATCGCCGGTGTCTCAATGTTTTTTGCAGGATTGACGGGGTATGCATTTCTTTCTTTATTTCAATATCCGATTCTACAATGGTTATCATATGTTGCTGCGAGTGTTGCTGTGCTTGGTGCGGTTGTCGGGACGTATTATATGTATAAACTTTATCGGATTCCTGCCCGACCATACTGGGATCACTGGCAAACAGCGACGAGTTTTGTCGGTAATACCCTGAGTCTTGGTGGATTAC
>JASFLV010000138.1:0-7645 GCA_050117915.1 Thioalkalispiraceae bacterium
GCCGTCGCACAGGCAATGTGCATTAACCCGGAATCATTCGTTACACAATCATTCGTTAACGCCAGTAGATCGACAACATCTGTCAAACTTGTTCGACCGCACAGGTTGATTACCTGGTTGTTGTTGTTGGCAATCAATTTACCCAGCTGGACTTCTTTTTCAGATCCAAAAACCCACACAGTAATATTAGCTTGCACCAACATTTCGGCAAGTTGCCTGAAATATTGAACCGGCCACTGCTTGGCAGGTCCGTATTCTGCACCGGGCATAAACCCGACGATGGGTTGTTCCAGATTGAGCTTTAGCTTCTCAATTAACGTTTGTTGATTGCCCTGATCAACAGACAACTTCGGCAGAGGAATAGCAGGTGGTAAAGCACTACTCCTGGACAAACCCAGTGCGACATAGCGTTGCACTGTTTGCTTGAGTATCGATTTATCTAATGGGCGAATATCATTCAACAGACCAAAACGCATCTCACCGAGGTACCCGGTCCGCGTTTTGGCCTTGCTAAAAAATGGAATCAGCGCAGACTTGAAGGACCGTGGGGTAACAATGGCTTGATCGTAGTGGCGGTCACGTAAGGATTTTCCAATTTTATACCGAATATTAAGCCCCAGTTGTTGATGACCCACCGGCAGCTCAATAGCACGGGCAACCTCGGGCATACGCTTTAATAGCGGCACCGACCAGGCTGGCGCGACAACATCGATCTCAGAATCAGGGTATCTTTGTTTAAGGGTAATAAACAGGCTTTGCGCCATCACCATATCCCCAACCCATGCTGGGCCGGCAACTAATATTCGATATGGATCGCTAATCGCAGGACTCCCTGTTTAATTCGTTGTTTTGATTAAACGTTACTATTCGCGTTCCTGTAACCATTGCATGTATTCTGTCACACCTTCTTCAACGTTCTTAAAGGGCGCCGTATAACCTACCTCACGCAGTGCTGAAATATCTGCTTCGGTGAAGCTCTGGTAGCGCCCTTTGAGGTGATCAGGAAACGGAATGTATTCTATCTCACCCTGTTTATGAAAGTTGATGACCGCGTTGGCAACATCATTAAATGGCTGACTGCGCCCGGTTCCCAAATTAAAGATCCCTGACTTATCCGGGTTTTCCATGAACCAGAGATTGACGGCTACTGCATCGCCGACATAGACAAAATCACGGCTTTGCTCACCATCCCCATAACCATCATAACCTTCAAACAATTTAACTTTGCCTGTTTCCTGGATCTGATGGCTGTGATGATAAGCTACGCTCGACATTGTACCTTTATGCTGTTCCCGAGGCCCATAGACATTAAAGTAGCGAAAACCGACGACCTGGCTTTTCGCCTCATTGGCATGCCGGCGTACGTATTGATCAAACAGGAATTTTGAATAGCCATAGACATTTAATGGCTCTTCATACTCACGCGACTCTTTGAACACGGTCCCAGAACCATAAACCGACGCAGAGGAAGCGTACAAGTACTGTATTTCATTATTTAAGCAGTAATGCAGCAGACTCTTGGAGTATTCATAATTATTCTGCATCATGAATTTGCCATCCCACTCGGTAGTGGAGGAACAGGCCCCTTCATGGAAAATTGCCCGAACGTTTTTGGCAAAAGTTTCATTATTATTTACCCGTTCGATGAAATCGTCTTTATCCAGGTAATCACTGATCTCACAGTCAGCAATGTTTTTAAACTTCACGCCATTTTTCAGGTTATCGACTACAATAATATCGCTCTCACCCTGTTCATTCAGCGTCTTAACGATATTACTGCCAATAAATCCGGCGCCGCCGGTTACAATAATCATGATAATTAATTTCCGTTGAGAATAGCTTTAATGATGTCGGTGGTTGAATGGCCTTCAATAAACTCGATTATCTGAACTTCACCACCATTTTGACTGACACATTCCCCGCCGGCTATTTCTTCCGGCTTATAATCACCGCCTTTAACCAGTACATCGGGGAGAATTTTACAGATCAATCGCTCAGGGGTATCTTCTGAAAATGGCACGACCCAGTCGACACACTCTAAGGCGGATAACAGAGCCATGCGACGATCTAATGTGTTAATCGGACGTTCCGGGCCTTTGAGTCTCTTTACGGAATCATCATCATTCACCGCAATAATCAGGCGGTCACCCATTGCCCGGGCTTTTTGTAAATAAGAAACATGGCCCGGATGCAAAATATCAAAACAACCATTGGTCATCACAATACGCTCACCATGTTGCTTGGCCTGCCTGACGACGTCTACCAATACATCTTCAGCATAAACACCGCGAGTTAATGATGCTTCGCCACGCATCGCCTGTTGCAGTTCCGCCGGCGATACGGTAGCCGTACCCAGTTTGCCGACTACCACGCCGGCTGCCAGATTCGCCAGCGCCATGGCATTGGCAGTCTCTTCTCCAGCTGCAATCGCAGCAGCCAGCATTGCGATCACGGTATCCCCGGCACCCGTCACATCGAAGACTTCGCGTGCCTTGGTGGGCAAATGGATCACTGGCTGGTCTTTTCTGATTAAGGTCATCCCACGTTCACTGCGAGTGACCAGTAAAGCCTGTAGGTCAAGCTGTTTGAGTAATTGCACCCCTTTGTTTTCAACATCTTCATCGGATTTACAGTGACCAACCACCGCTTCAAACTCAGACATGTTTGGGGTAATCAATGTCGCGCCTCTATAACGACTAAAGTCATTCCCTTTTGGATCAATCAATATCGGCGTATTGGTCGCACGTGCGGCCTCAATCAGCGCCGGCATATCCCGCAGTGTGCCCTTGCCATAATCAGACAGCACCACGGCACCAACATCAGCCATGAGTTTCGTTGCACGGGCCAATAACAGATCAGAACGTTGCTCGATAAAACCATCTTCAAAATCCAGACGAATTAGTTGCTGGTGACGGCTAATAACGCGCAGTTTAGTCACGGTGCGGCTGCCGGGGATTCGCTCAAAGGCGCAAGTTACACCAGCGGAGTCAAGAATATCCTGTAATACATCTGCAGCTTCATCATCACCGGTGTAACCCATGACATCAATATTGGCACCCAGTGCAGCAATGTTCAGCGCCACGTTACCCGAACCACCGGCACGTTCTTCGGCCTCGCCCACCAGTACCACTGGCACGGGTGCTTCCGGGGAAATGCGTGAGGTATCTCCATGCCAGTAGCGATCCAGCATTAGATCACCGATGACCAGCACACGCGCCTGGTTAAATTCTGGAAGTGTTAATTGCATGAATTGAAACTATCTCTCTAATTTAGCTATATTTTAGACTATCTATATATAAGTATCACAAAACAGGAATAACTTTGATTATTTTATACAGAGGATGATGGCAAGCTTCTTTTTTCATCGTACCCCACATTTAATTTTAAATGGAGGCCAATGAAGCCAGGGCCGTTTCAGGAATCTATCAGTCTTTTAGTTCGTATACCGCGCCACAATAAGGACACCTGGCCTCTCCACCCTGTTCTTCTATCGGCAAATAAACCTTGGGATGGGAATTCCATAAGGTCATACCTTCCATTGGGCAATGCACCGGTAAGTCGCTACGACTCACTTGATAACGCTGTGCCGCATTAGCCTGATTTTGTCTGGTTGCTTCACTCATTACTCGCACCTTTAATTTTTATAAACACATTGTTCAAAAGGACCGACCTGTGATTAGATATAACTCAGCCAGTCTTTATATTTATCAACCCGTCCATGTACTACATCAAAGTAGTGGGTCTGTAACCGCTCGGTGATGGGCCCACGTTGACCGATACCGATTTTTCGACCGTCCAGTTCACGAATAGGTGTCACTTCCGCCGCCGTACCGGTAAAAAAGGCTTCGTCCGCAACATAGACTTCGTCGCGGGTGATGCGTTTTTCCTTTACTTCAATCCCTTCATCTTCAGCCAGTTGAATCAGAGTCTTACGGGTGATCCCACTCAGTGCCGAGGTCAATTCGGGGGTATAGATCACACCATCTTTAACGATAAAAATATTCTCTCCACTACCTTCAGCGACAAAGCCGTCCACGTCCAGTAACAGTGCTTCATCGTAACCGTCACGAATCGCTTCTTGTAGTGCCATCATCGAGTTCATGTAATTGCCATTGGCTTTAGCACGACACATGGTCACGTTGACATGATGACGGGTAAATGAAGAGGTCTTGATGCGAATCCCATTTTTCATGTTGTCCGCCCCCAGGTATGAACCCCACTCCCAGGCGGCAACAATACAATGGGTTTTCAGATTGTCCGCACGCAGTCCCATCCCTTCAGAACCATAAAAACACATGGGCCTGATATAGGCACTATCCAGCTTATTCTCTTTAACGGCGGCAAGCTGTGCCTGATTCAAGGTATCTTTGTCATACGGCATGGCCATACCCAGAATATGTGCCGATTCAAATAGTCGATCGGTGTGCTCCTTGAGACGAAAAATAGCCGTGCCCTGTTCGGCCTTGTAAGCACGCACGCCTTCAAAGACGCCCATACCATAGTGCAAGGTATGCGTGAGTACATGAATCTGGGCCTCCCGCCATGGCACCATTTTGCCATCAAACCAGATTACACCGTCTCTATCTGACATCGTCGACATTCTTTTTCTTCCTCGTTAACTACTTATCAATAAAAAAGGTTGACCAGATACGCCTGACACCTTCGCTCTGTTCAGCAAACTCAGCTTCATCCACGATTTCCGGGGACTGTTGCAATTTCAGGCGATGTAACCGATTTCGATAGGTTCGGTAAGCCTCAGCCAGGTATTCTGCATCAGACTCGCGCACTATACCGCTCCGGGCCAGGGTCTCCAGCAACCGAATATTGTCTGTCCAGGCAAGTAATTCCGGATATTCATGGCTATACGCCAGAACCCCATATTGCACCATAAATTCAATATCGACGATACCTCCTTGGCTATGTTTCAGGTCAAACTGGCCAGCTTTTGCCTTGTTTTTCGCGGCAAGCATTTTTTCGCGCATCTCCATCACCTCTTTCCTGAGGCTGTCCCGATCGCGCTTCTCTCCCAGGACTTTGGCGCGGATGGTCAGAAACTCGGCGGCAATCGCCGGGTCACCGGCAACAACCCGGGCCCGCACCAATGCCTGGTGCTCCCAGGTCCAGGCCTTGTTGAGCTGGTAGGCTTCAAAGGACTTCAAGCCACTGACCAGCATCCCCGATGCCCCTTCGGGGCGCAGGCGCATATCCACCTCGAACAGCTGACCGGCCGGGGTCAATACCGTGAGGATATGCATCATGCGTTGCCCCAGGCGGGCAAAGAAGACACCCAGTGGAACCGGTTTGTCCCCGGTTGTTTCGAGACTCTCAGATTCGCCACTATGCAAAAACACCAGGTCCAGGTCTGAACCATATCCCAGTTCCAGGCCACCCAGCTTGCCATAAGCAATCACGGCAAAGCCGGTATCACATGCCGTACCATCATAGGTACAAACAGGGCGGCCATGTTTTTCCACCAGGTGCTGCCAGGCCAGGTTCAAGGTATGCTCGAGCACGACTTCAGCAATCCAGCTTAGATGGTTACTGACTTCCATTAAGGGGAGGGCACCAAAAATGTCAGCGGCAGCAACACGCAAAAAATGTGAATGTTTAAAATGGCGCAACACATCCATGGAACGCTCCTCGTCACCCAACACTTCTGCCATACGTCTGGTTAGCTCAGCATTCAATCTATCTTTATCCGGCGGATTAAACAGGCTTTCAATATCCAGCAAATCATCCAGTAATAAGGGGTGCTGAGATAAATAGCGGGTAATCCAGGGACTGGATGCGCATAAACGCACAAATTGTGATAACGCTAACGGATTTTCCGTCAATAGCACCAAATAGACCGAGCGTTGCATGACGGCTTCTATCACTTCCAGGGTCCGTAAAAATCCAAGTGATGGGTGTTCCGTTGCCTGGCAGGCACTCAGTAATAACGGCATCAGGTGGTCCATGCGACTCACACCGCGAGCCGAGAGGCTATTATATGCCCGACTCTGGCGTAATACCTTTATCCTGCGCCAGACATCCGAGGCTTCTTCGAAGCCTGATTCAGTCAGCAATTGAATCGCTTCTTCATCCTCCAACTCCCCTAGCCATAAAGGAGTGAGGTTCTGAGTATCATCGCTGGGACTATCTGATTGTGGGGCAACGAAGACCTGTTCAAAATGTTCATGTACCCGGGTTCGATGTTGCTCCAGGACCTCATGAAAAGTTTCCCAGTCATCAAACCCCATGCTATAGGCAAGACGCATTTTGCCCAACTCATCAGTGGGCAGTGTATGACTTTGTTCATCGCGCCACGCCTGAATACGATGTTCGGCCCTGCGTAAAAAGTCATAAGCATCTTTTAATTGATGTACAACATAACCCGGCAGTATATTCAGGCTCGTTAAAGTATCGAGCACCTGCAAGATAGAACGTGACTGTAATTCAAATTCACGGCCACCACGAATCAATTGAAAGACCTGGCCAATAAATTCGATCTCACGAATCCCACCCGCTCCGACTTTTATATTGTTTTCCTTGTTTTTCCGCTGGACCTCTTTTTGAATCATCGCCTTCATGTCTCGAATCGATTCAAAGGCGGTGTAGTCCACGTAACGACGATAGACAAACGGATGCAACCGTTGCATCAACTCCTGACCCCGGGCTTTATCACCGGCTATCACCCTGGCCTTGACCATGGCATAGCGTTCCCATTCACGACCATGAATTTCGTAATAATCTTCCATCGCATCAAAACTGACTGACAGGGCTCCACTCCCAAACGGCCGCAGACGCATATCGACCCGAAAAACAAAGCCCTCTGGCGTAGGTTTCGATAGTACATTAATCAACCGTTGCCCGACTTTCTGGAAAAATTCATGATTACTTATTTGGCGGGGACCATCCTGTGTCTCGCCCTCTTCAGGGTAGGTAAACATAAGATCAATATCAGAAGAAAGATTCAGCTCATGACCACCCAGCTTTCCCATCCCAAGCACAACCAGCTGCTGTTCGACACCTTGTTGATCTGTGGGTGTGCCGTATTCCTCGCATCCCCATCGATAAATATTCTGTAATGCATTTTCAACACAGGCATCGGCCAAATCTGATAAATCGCGCATGGTCTCAACCAGGTCCGCCCAACCAGCCAGGTCCCGCCAGATGATCCGAATCATCTCCCGCTGCCGGAATTGGCGCAGGCGTTTTACCAGGTCTGCTTCATTGCTCAGCCCGGTCAGCCGCTGCTGTAGAATATTTTCTAATTGGCCTTGTTCATAAGGTTGGAACAGATCCTTTGTGTCCTGCAGGTTATGCAGGATTTGCGGAAAGCGCAGACAAAGCCGGGAGACATACTCGCTGGTCGCAAATACCGCCTGTGCTGTCTGGTTGATTTTATCCGACCATGCAAATTCCTCGGACAGCGCTAACCAGTCCTGCCAGGCGTGCTCGGTATATTTCAATAATGTTTCTGGAATCTTATCAATGTGCATTCAGCTAGTTTATCAGCCAACGATGTTCAGCGGTAATCTGAGTAAGATTGAATATATAAGGTACATAAAAAAGCCCGTCGCGCGACGGGTTTTTCAATAAGGACGTTCTGAGCGTGAATCGATATTTAGCCATGGAAGGCTTTATGTTGTGGAGCACACGGAAG
>JASFLV010000139.1:0-7612 GCA_050117915.1 Thioalkalispiraceae bacterium
GTTAAACGAATTGTTGGCTTGGAATTACCGAGCATTAGTCACACAGGAAAGACTGTATTATTCAGGGAATGATACCACAATTAAAATGAAAGCTTTTGATTCAATATTCCAAATAGTTATATGGATTATTCGCAAGGATTAATTAAACGTAAATAACGTATATAAATCATGTGGATAAGTGCTTGTTCTCAATATATTGTCAGCATAAGCAAAATTAAATATATCTGGTTGGAATAAAATATGACTGGCCTTAGAGCAATAGTCGATATGCATTAACTCTGTTTGACATAGAGCATCTGGGTTGGATAGGCGAATTCGATGCCTTCCTGTTCAAAGCGTTCATGGATATGCAAATTAATCGCCTGCTGACAGTCCATGTATTGATTGTAGTCCGGACCTTTCACGTAATAGACCGATTCAAACACCAGAGCGAAATCACCATAGGCTTTGAAGTGCGAGCGATCGAAACGGGTCTTGTCCAGTCCTTCAACTGCTTCACGAATAATCTCCGGGATTTTAACCAACTTGTCGCGCGGTGTTTGATAGGTAACACCAACATCGAACTGCACACGACGTTCATACATGCGGCCAAAATTACGGATGCGACTGTTAAGCAGGTCAGCATTAGAAAAGACCAATTGTTCTCCAGAGAGGCTGCGCAGACGAGTCGTCTTCAAGCCGACATTTTCTACTGAGCCGAGTAAGTCCCCGATTATCAGAAAATCTCCGACCACGAAAGGTTTGTCGAGGACGATCGAGAGAGAAGCAAACAGGTCACCCAGGATCGTCTGCAGGGCCAGGGCCACAGCGATACCACCAACACCGAGGCCGGCAACTAATGCGGTGATATTGACCCCGAGATTGTCCAGCAATAGCAGCAGGATAATCGACCAGATAATCAAGCGGCCACTGAAATTCAACAGATTGAGCGTAGTGACGCTAGCAGGTTCCTTATCGAGTTGTTGCTGGCGATATGACTCTATCGAGATACGCAAGACTGCTGAGGCCCACAGGCCACCCTGGAGGAGCAGGGCGATAATCACGCTATGATTGAGAATGTTACGTAGGGCCTCAGATAAGTCGAGGGCTAGAGAGCCAAGCAGAATTGACAGTATCAGTAAAAATAGCCACTTGGTCTTTTTGGTTGCCTCCAGCATGATAGGCCAGAATGCTGCGTCATGTTGTTTTGTAAGACGGTTCAATTGCTTGCAGGCAAGGAAACGTATGATGCCAAGGACAGTGAGGGCAATCATGCCGATGCCCAGGGCAATGATCCAGGTCATCAGCGGGTTACCGAGAAATTGAGTCTCAAGCCAGTCCATGTAAACGATCATGCCATCATTTGTTATGGCATTTCAATCTGGCACAACCGAATCAGTGTTAATTGAAGTATTGTGGTTTTTGTAGGCGTATAAAATGATAGCAGAGTAATGATAGGGTTATTGATTATACGGCAGGATCATATAGTAACTCGATGTGCTGGGTGTATGCTGCAGAGATTGAAAGGCCGAGCTTGGAATAGATGCTTGTATAACGACTAACTGACTCGCGAAGGGGGGGCAATAGCTGATCACTGTCCCCCCTTCGAACTACATTCAACCTATGGGGTCAGAGATTATGGGCATTTCCCGGCAGGATCTTGTCAAACCTCCATCGACCATCCATTGCCTCGTATTTACCATCATCACGCCGAACCACAGGTTCACAAACTGGCTCATCCTGGTGTTTGTCCTGATGACACAACTCGCCCTTGTCATCCAGGCTCCATTCAGCGCGGCCACGTTTGCCAGATGGTTTTTGTTTGCGTAAAGTGCCTCCTTCCTGAAAATACCAAATCATCTTTTTGTCCCATTTGGTATTGACGCCTTCCGCCGTGTTTCCGTTCAGTAACTTTTCTGCTTCCTCTTTGCTCAGGGTTTCAGCGCCCAGAGTCAAGTTGCTGGAAAAAAACATTAGTAGTAAAGTTGCTCCAACTATAGATACAATTTTTTTCATTTTTATCCTCCAGTAACAGATGGTTCTCCATTGCGTTATTCTGCGTTCGCTCAATCTATATAGACAATGATTTAGGTCAAGTATTATAGATTTAGTCACTATGCAAATGGTCTCAGGAAATCAGGTTTTCCTAATTTTGATGCAGAGAATCAGTTTAATGGTCAGCACTTAATTATTGTCTACAAATAGCTCAGGAAGATGACAATGTGTGAAGCGTTATTTAAAAAGCCCGCAAATGCGGGCTTTAATCTCACAGATAAGATTATCTGACTATGTCTTGCTGCGCCGCTTAGCCTTAATCGCACGTATCTTTGCCATTTGTTTGCGTTCCCATTGGGTACCCGCTTTAATCATTTCTTTAGTTTTCTGTTCAGTGAGTTTGAGTAATGCCTGTTCACGTTTTTGTGCTGCTTTGAGCTGGTCTTTTAATACCTCGATTTCCGCTTTCGCAGCGTCTCTGGCCAGCTTGAGCTCTTCCCGGGCAGCAGTCCTTGCAGAACGTAAGGCTTGTTTAGTGGCCTGTAGATCTTCTTTTAATCTGTTGGTCAGGGCATGCCGCTTGCGAGTGGCGACTGCCTTATGCGCGGCGGCTGTGCGCTTTGTGGTACCTCGTTTTTTTGTCCCAGATTTCTTCTTTGCAGCTGTTTTCTTTTTACCTGCCATAACTATCCTCACTATATCGATGTTTATATTGAACTATATTATAGATGATGATTTAAAAAGTTATGCATAACTAAGCTAGTATTTGGCTTAGGCAAAGTCGATAGTAAATATACAAGTTCCAGGCATGATGGATTTTTTACTACTGGTGAGGAGTAGGGGATGGCAGAAATGACATTTAAGGGGAGCTGTTTATGTGGTTCAGTCAAATATGAGCTGGCTGGAGAAGCAAAACGATTTTATCACTGCCATTGCAAACGGTGCCGGAAAATGACCGGCACGGGGCACGCCAGTAATATCATGGTTAAACAGGATAGCTTTAAGTGGCTTTCGGGTGAAGATTTACTAAAAAAATACAAGGTTCCGGAAGCGGAGCGGTTTTATACGCATTTCTGTTCAAACTGTGGTAGTGCGATGCCTCGTGACGTACCTGAAATCGGCATGATTATTATACCTGCGGGCTCATTGGATCATGAGCTGCCCATTAAACCAGAAGCACGAATTTTCTGGGATTCACGGGCCGAGTGGTCCTGCAGCGGAGACGGGATCAAGACTTTCCCCGAATACCCCTGAAAAAAACCAGCTGCTATATAGCAAGTTTACTCAAGGAGCTTTAATTAGTCGTACGGGATTTTGTTTTGAAAAAATTCCAGACCTCATTAGCCATTTCAATATCTTGATTTTGATTGCCGACGATCCATTTATATATGCGCCGATACTGCTCCTTTAAACTGGGTTCGGTATGTCCGCCATTGCGAACCTCGTAAAGTACAACCGCTGTATTGGCTTTTCCTTTCTTATAGGTATACCTGACAATGCTACTGTCGTCATGTTTATTAATATCCTCGGAGATATATACCTCCGGCTTATTCTCAGTGGCATTGACCTTGATCCAGTATTCAACCGAAGCGGGGGTTGATAGCGCCGTGCCCCGCTTGTGTTTGTCTTTACCAACTTGTCCGCCATGGTAAGGTAGGAAAGGGTCAGAGGTACCGTTCATAAACAAGATCGAAATGGGGTGATATTTCTGCATACATTTATTATGTCGTGGATTACTTGCTACAACGGCTGCCACTGCTGCAAATATTTCGGGTACCTCCATGGCCAATCGAATGACCATATTGCCACCGTTAGAAGTTCCAGTTGCATAGATGTGGTTATGATCAATAGGGTATTGTATATCAATCGCTTCAATCAATTTTGCGGTAAACTTGACGTCATCTGTCGTGGGGTTGGTTTGGGCGTCTGCACGACAGTCATTCCAACCGCGTTTATCATCAGAGCCTTTTTCACCATTAGGTATAGCGACCAGAAAGTTGTCACGTTCAGCAAGTTCCAACCAGATTTTATAGGGTGCACGTTTGCCATTGGCACCGGTCATGACGTCTGAGCTGCCAAAATGGCCATGATAGAGCAGAACCAGGGGGCGTTTCTGTGCAGCTGTTTCAGGTACATAGAGGTCATAACTACGTTCTATGTCGTCGACCGTTAATAGCCGTCCCTGTTGTAGTTGTGCATACGTAGTCGTAGTCAATAGAAACAGACTACAGGTGAGAAACAAACTGATAATTCGCATTGACTATCTCCTTGTTTTATATGGCATATTAATAATATTTGAGATCCATGAATATAGCCTGAACCTGTTCATAAAAAGATACACCGCTTTGGCTTTTTGGGGTATAACAGGCTTCCAATCCAGTTACATAAGAGACCACTCGCTTGAATACTTCGCTGTTGACCCGCGGTCGGGGCCCGTCTGATGGAGATGTGTATACACGCATTATCAAGGGAGTGCTCGAGGACGGTTACATTCTCCTGGAAAAGATATTTTCAGACGAGCAACTGCAAGCATTATTTATTGATATCAAGCAAACGGGTAGTGAGCATTTTCGTGCAGCCGGGATAGGTCGTGATCAGGACCACCAGTTGAACCGGTTTGTGCGGCGTGATCGAATCCGTTGGTTGGAGCCTGGCTATCAACCTGCTGACTTTTATCTCGATTGGAATGAACAACTACGTCAGCGATTAAATCAGGAGCTATTTCTTGGTCTTTTTGACTATGAGTGCCATTACGCCCATTATCCAAATGGTGCATTTTATAAAAAGCATGTAGATGCATTCAAAGGTGTATCAAGCCGTCGACTTACTACGATTTTATACTTGAACCCTGATTGGCAACCTAATGATGGCGGTGAGCTGGTTATCTATGCAGAGGATAGCCAGTCTGTACTCGAGACAGTCTTACCAACATTTGGAACTATGGTATTATTTTTAAGCGAGGACTTTCCTCATGAAGTCTTATCTGCAAAACGGTCCCGTTACAGCCTGACCGGTTGGTTCCGAATCAATAACACGGATAGTCTAAACCTGGATCCTCAGCGCTAGTTTGCAGGTACATTCTTATTCAGTCTCGTTAAACTTGTAATAGCGTTTAACGAGATAGTTGGTTACAGCATCAATTGCATGACTATCCCAATCCAGTTTTTCATGTGCCTGCCAACGAGTCACCCAGGTCTGTACTTCACCAATATTCTTGGCTTTATTCGCATTACGGATATGCACATTACTCTCATGACATTTGAGGCAATGATGTTCATAGAGTAATTGCCCACGTGTTGGTGGTGGCATCGATTTCTTATCGATATCTTGTGGTTGGGCATTATCAGGCTGGTTGAGTTTATCTGCCGGATTCTGTTTGGTTTTTTCATTTGAACTGGCAACAGATAATGAAGTCAGCAACAGACTGATTGAAACTAGCAATAGTGATCGTATCAGCATGAATCGCCCTATTTAGATATGTTTTATACTAATAAGTTTAACACTTAAAATACACACCGACTTCAATTCGCGAAAAATATGCGTGTCTTTGCAAATCTCCAGAAACCACCGACCCGCTCGTGTAGTTGTTATCGTAGTAATTCGGGTGTATTGCCTTCACCAGGCTGCCTGGAGCATTCGTTGTCATTTGGGATGTCGTTAAGCGTGATATATATACGGGGATGGCGGGCATCGTGTTGCGTATCGTGTTTGCTGTTGCATATCCGGGGTATACAAGTGAGATCATTAACTTCGTCTGCACGGTGATTTTTTGTGATCAGTCGTGGCTGATGGGTTTCATTGGCAATGCAATCCACAGAATAAATGGCCTACATAAAATGCGTATTTTATAACTATCTGTTAATTCAGCCTTTATTCTAAAGGCGATCGACCCTTGAAATTTTTATTTCTGACTATAATAATCAAGTATTCCTGAGAATAAAGTAGGAGGAAATGAGTTATGCAAATTCCAGAACGTGATGGTGATGGTTACCTGGTGGACATGAATGCCTGGACGCCGGAGATCGCCCGCGCGATGGCCGAGGATGATGGTCTTGAACTCGATGATGAGCAGTGGGAACAGATCATGAAGGCACGCGAATATTATGAAGAGTACAGCGTGGTGCCACCGATCCGGAAATTTTCCAAATATATCCAGGCGGATCAAAAAGAAATGTTTAAAAAATGGATGACCGGTCCTATGAAACCTATCACCA
Organism: Thioalkalispiraceae bacterium; assembly: GCA_050117915.1. Lineage (GTDB taxonomy): Bacteria > Pseudomonadota > Gammaproteobacteria > UBA6429 > Thiohalophilaceae > SZUA-24. Next base: position 6,189 of record JASFLV010000139.1, read on the forward strand.
AGTATGGTGGTTTACCCAAGCCAACCGGTTGCGTATAAACAACAAGCCCAGTCTCCAGTCTATGACTGGGCTTTTGTCTTAATGGTGATCAGTGTATGTGGCAGCACACAGGTACGCATCGACCCGAGTTTGCGCTTGAACCCGGACCAGGACAGGAATCTGTTTGGGATTATCCTCGCCCGCCCTCAATAGAGGCAGAGCAACGCCTGGTTGAAGTGAAATACAAACAAACACTGATTGCCCGCTCAAATCAGATCTATCGTGTTCTGGAGACGGCAAGTCCGCCTACCTTTTATCTACCACCAGAAGATATCGATTTTCAGTATCTAAAGGAAAACACGTCTTCTTCCTTTTGTGAATGGAAAGGGCAGGCAAGTTATTTTGACCTTCAGCATGAGAATAGCTTAATTCAAAACGTCGCCTGGTGTTATCGAAATCCTTTACCTCGCTTTGTTTTAATTAAAGATTATGTATGCTTTTATCCGTCAAGGCTTGACTGTTTTGTCGATGGTGCAAAGGTTAAACCACAAACGAGTGATTACTATGGTGGTTGGATCACACCAGAGATTGTAGGCCCCTTTAAAGGTGACCCTGGAACTGAAACCTGGTAAAGCTGAAGAAAAGTTGGTTAACTAGACCATTGATAGCTCAATTAACTGCCAGGATCGCCTGCTCCGTCATAAGATCAGCAACCTTTTCCATTGCGCCAAGATAGGGAACGATTTTCATATCAATTTCTGGATACTGGCTACGCGTCGCATCGACTTCACCCGGGATATCTTCAGCAACGTGTCTTCCCGCCGATAAAAAATAGGGAAGGATCACAATTTCTGTTGCACCTTTTTCGATACAGCGTTTAATTCCGTCGGGAATTGATGGTTCAGCCAGTTCCAGAAAGGCACTTTCGACGATATCAAATTGCTGTTGGGCTTTGTCAGCAATACGTGATGTTAAGGCCCTGACTTCATCGTTTGAGGCCTCTCTACGACTGCCATGGGCAATGACTAATAGACTTTTCATGAATTATTCCTTGGTTACTTGCCGGAGTTCTTGTTTTGCAGGTGATGTATACGGGCAATGAGTATCAGTAAAAGTACAAAAATTCCAAAAGGATAAGGAAATTCTCCGATAAAAAACCCCGTTAAAGTTAAACCTAACAATACAGAGACTATAAGAACTATTGAATCAATCGATAATTTTCGCATATTTCGCTTACCAGTAAGGGATGACTTTGACGATTTATGCTGCTTTTCTTCCTTTTAACAAACGAGAAAAAAATCCCTGTTTATCTTTTACATCATCAGTCTTAGCGTAGTTCTGATCGGCATCACCCGTCTGGTCTTCAGTTTTTGCGAACAGGGCGAGCATTTTTTCAATCATCTCTTCATTGAAAACATAGGGATTGAAACTCGTAAAACCATTCT
>JASFLV010000140.1:0-7598 GCA_050117915.1 Thioalkalispiraceae bacterium
TGTTCCGTTCTCAAAACCAAAATATTGAATACATCGATTTGGACAGACCTCGCCACATTTACCACAGCGGATACAACGGGAAATAAATTCATCTTCGCTTAATGATCCCGGAGGCCGCAGAAAGCGGATTGATGGATTATTCTTTGCGGCAAGCACCTGATCAGCTAACAGGCTGGTCACACCTGTTGCAGCAAGACGCTTGATAAATGTGCGTCGTTTCATTTGTTACTTACACAACCTTTAATTAGCTTTAAACCAAGAGGGGTGGGTTCCAGCCTGACTGGTACCCACCCCTCCCTGCAGTGTTTAGTGCTTATACCTTCTCGATACGACAAGCCAGTTTCTTAAAATCAACTTGTCCCGACACAATGTCCCATACCCGACTGGAGGTACCATTTACCAGCCACTTGTTCTTGCTTGGATCCGCACTGTCAGCGACGGATAAATTCCAGGGGCTGAACATATAGCCGCGTGGGACACTATTACGTGCAGGTTTGACCAGGCTGTTAGTACCTACCTGTGCCTTGGCCTGGAATTCACCACGCCGGGTGATTAACCTGACCTTATCGCCATCCTTGATACCCAGGTCCTTCGCGTCCTCGGGATGCATTTCCACGTACATCTCGGGTACCAGGCGACGGGTGGTAGGACTACGATTCGACTTGGCAGTATGGAAGTGCTCATAGACTACCCCTAAACCTAACCAGTAAGGATACTTATCCTTGGCGACTTCTTGCCAGCTCTTGCCGCGTTCATCTTCATCCGGCATATCCGGTGTCAGTCCCATGTCCCTCGCCTGTTTAAGCAGTGGAATGTTATCGATGGTATACACACCTTCTTTATGCCCGAACTCCATTAACTTGTCGGTAATCTCTTTACGTTTGGAATAATCAATGTGGCAAAGCTTCATATGCACCTTGCCGTCCTTGGTACGAAAATAACCGTAGGGCCGGTTCTCCCACTGACCTTCCTGCATCATGTAGCGGCGCTTGGTGCCTCCTTCTTTGGCAATGGCATATGTCGGTGCTGGCCATTGAATACCACGCAGGTCACGAAGTTGTTGATAGGGAGACTTCTTGTCGATTTTTTCCACCTCCAGCAAACCGGTCAAATCAGTATCGGTACCTGCTGATGCAGCAATGATGTCGCGGAAAATTTCCTCCGCGTCATAAGTACCATCTTCTTTATGTTTCCAGGGGAAGATTTTATCGCCATCCAGACCCAGCAGGTTGGCAATGCTACGCCCTTTATCGATCACCATGTCCATATCCGGACGACAACCGGGAGGGGGTTCGGCTGCTTTTTCCACGCGATTGAGTCTACGCTCAGAACTGATATAGACTCCATCCACTTCACCCCAGGTTGCCGCAGGATAAATCACATCGGCATACAGGTTATTCGGCGCATGCCGATAGATCTCCTGCACTACGTTGAAGGTTTTGTTTAACGCTGGCCGAATCAAGGTATGTAGATCAGGCAGGTCGATATGCGTTGCATAAACAAAAAAGAAGGCCTTTACTTCATCTTTGAGGGCGCGTTCCATCATGCCAATCGCCATCCCCGGGTTTTTTGCCTTCATGGCTGCGACCAGGTTCTTCTCCGGCACTCGCCAGTGCTTGGCCATGTGCGCACGATGTAATGCGTTTTTCAAAGGCTGATTGAACGGCAGGCGACCTGTCAGGCCACCGGTGAATCGTTCACCCATCGCATTAGGTTGCCCGGTCATGGAAAAAGGTCCACAACCTGGTTTGGCGAGATTACCGGTCATGGTCAACAGGTTGATGATTGAGATTGTATTGTGCTGGCCATGAATGTGCTGGTTATAACCAATCCCCCACATGATGATCACACCACCATAGCCCTCACCTTCCTGTTTACCCTTACTCCGTTCCAGACGTTTTCGGGTAGCATCGGCAAACATCGCTGCAACCTTGCGAATCATCTCTGGTGATACATCATGATTGGGGCCACCCATACGATCCTGAACCTGTTCCGGACTATAGTTTTTCAATACCCCTTCGGTATATTCCTGCCAGCCGGTTGTGTGAGTTTTCATAAATTTCCAGTCGATCACATCTTTATGATCCTTTAACAGGACATGCGCAATAGAGTTCAGGAAAGCGATATCACCATTAAGAACAGGAGCATGTATCGAGTTATCCGGGTTTATATCCTGGTAACCCTTGGCGGTACCGGTAAAGCGTGGATCGACCACAACGGTAGGAATATCTTTCTGGCGCTTATGATCTGCCGCACGCCAGAAAATAATCGGGTGTGCTTCGCGCGCATTATGACCAAAGTGCATGATCATGTCGCACATTTCGATATCTTCATATGCCAACGGTGGTGTATCAGAACCCAGGGTCGCAAAATAGCCGGTCACCGCGGACGTCATACACATACGCGCATTGGCCTCAATCGTATTTGAACTCAAGACCCCCTTCATAAACAGGTTCTCAAGGTACTGGCCTTCCATGGTCAACTGACCGGAACCATACAGGCCAATGGAATTACCCCCGTACTTCTTGGCAAAATGGGCAATCTTATGTGCCGTCATCTCCTCCGCTTCTTCATATGGCACGCGAACAAAGTGTTCCTCATCAAAAGAACCCTTGGTCTTGCTGACGTAATCCAGATCCCCATGGCCGGGTTTCTGCCACTCTTCCCAGACATCTTTACGTACATACGGATCACCTTCCATGCGATCGACATAGATAGGTTCTGCAGCAGTAAGACCTTTAATACATTGCAAGCCATAGTTAGTAGGGTGATCTTTGTCGGGTCGCATGGAGACAATCTTGCCGTTCTCGACCTGAATCACTGTGCCGCAACCCACTCCACAATACGGACACTGAGCAATTGCAGTCTTACGCGTAGTTGCTTCGACAGCTCCAGCCGGGGCGGCTTCGAGTTCCGGATTTTTACCGACCATTAAACTCGTTCCTGCTGCTGCACCGGTAATGAAGCTACTACTCTTCAGGAAATCCCGTCTTGTCATTTTAAAACGTTTCATAGCATTACCTTCCTTAATAATTAGTCTTTACTGGGTACAGTGCGCAAATAGGCAATAATGTCGTCAATCTCTTTATCGGTTAACGCCGCCATCGATTCCGGACCGGAGTAACCAATCATGCGCGTATTGGAACGACCGTCTTTGATCGTGACCCGAATGAAGCCATCCGTTGCCTGGTTGAGAAAACCTTGTTTGCCGATCGCCGTGCCCGTACCTCCTGCTATGTAGCCATCGCCATTGGGGCCGTGACAGGTTGCACAGATCGAATTGAACCAGAATTCTCCCAGCCGTGGGTCACCCTGAGTTTTTGGTTGTGCATCCACTTTGGCAGCGATGTTCGGGAGTTGTGCATGATCACGCAGGTAGGCCACAATCGCTTCGACATCTTTACGCCCAAGGTGGGCAAAGGGTGGCATCCCGGTCCCTTTACGACCGTCACGAATCGTGGCCATTAAAAACTTGTCTGAAGCGACACTTAAAAATTCCGGGTTGGTAAGAGAGGGAGCAAAGCCAGGCTTGCCTATTGCATCAGGCTGGTGACAGAAAACGCAGTTTTGTAGATAAAGCTCTTCACCGCGCGCAGCTAATTGAGGGTCGATCTTAATTGGTTCCGTGGCTGTTTGTTGTTGTGTATCGCTAGCCTCGGTCTTAGACCCTGATTGCGACTCATCCTGTTTTGAGCATCCCGCAAACAACAAACTCATGCAGACTGATATCGCTATGAGTAGAGTATTTCTGAACATACAGAACCTCCCTATAGCTTTAGTTATTATATAGTTAAAAATTCTTCTTATCTGAAATTAAGCTATCAGCCCTTCATTCCAGTAACATTGACCTGCGTCAATTTATGGATGTGCGATAAAAAAATAATAAATTACGAAGTAAAAGGTTATTATTTGTTATGGTTTAATCAGGGGTGCAGTATTTTTTCGAAGTTACCCACCAATAGCGAAATATAAAATAATTTCAGGATCAGATTTGATCTTTAGTTATTGATATTATTGATTTTTTATTTGCCTCTGGGATTGATTTACTCCCACAATACCTGATATAATTAGTCAACTTTTTAAACGTAACATTTTGAGGTCATTACCAATGGAAGCAGTTGTAAACGGCCAGACCATCCAGCTTAGTGAAGCCGGTTGGCTGGAAAACCTGGACGAGTGGAGCGAAGAACTCGCGGTTGAAATCGCCAAAAACGAACAAATTCCCGAGCTTACTGATGAGCACTGGGACATCATCAAGACCGCCCGCGAATATTTTCAGGACGAAGGGGTTGTCGCCGAGCCACGTAAGTTCTCCAAGATCATGAAAGAAAAATTTGGTGCAGACCGTTCCAGCCAGCAGTATATCTACTCACTGTTCCCCACTGGACTGATCAAGTGCGCCAACAAGGTGGCTGGTCTGCCGCGTCCCAAAGGTTGCAGTTAAGAGGGTACCTTCATAACCCTCTCCTCGTGTAAAAGCCGGGCTGGTAACACAGTCTGGCTTTTTTTATTTTTCTATGTGGTTTTCGTTCCCACTGGGAACGAGATACTTTTCTTTGCTTGTCCAAAGAAAAGTATCCAAAAGAAAAGACACTCCAACGCTGGCTACTCACTCGAGCAAATTGCCTGTACTCAGTAAGGCTGGGTGATTCGCCTTGGCCCAGGCCACCCTCTCGACCTTCGGTCTCACCTTGTCCATGGCTCATCACCCAGGCTCGGCCTCCATCGGCAACTGCGTCCTGCGTTGCTCTACCTCCTGCATCCCTGCAGTCGTGCCTCGCCCCTCCGGGCCTTACTTGCGTTTCAGTCAATTTGTTCTCGTAGCCAGCGTATGGAGTATATTTTGCTCGAACAAAGAATAGAGCAACTATGATATTTCAGCCTCGTACTTTCTAAATAGAACCATCTCCATGCAATCGCTATTTTCACGGATTGAATGAGCGCAGGTTGCGTCCCGAGTGAAACGAAGGGGGTGAGCCATGGATGGCGAACGTCAATTGCAGGGACAGGAGGTCCCTTCAATTGACCGCCCGAGCACATTCAACATGTGAAAATTGGAAGCGATTGCGGAGGGTCTTTTTTCTTTGGTGACTTTCTTTTTGGACAAGCAAAAAGAAAGTCACTCGGCCCGGTGGGCCGAAAACTTCAAATGCTTATATTGAAAATTAAAAAACCCTCACCACCCCGCTGGCAACTTCTCATTTAAGGTAATACTTTTTTTATCAATAGTGATGTAACCACCACGACTCAGATCTTTTAAGATGCGACTCACCATTTCACGGGAGGCACCAACCATGTTGGCGATGTCCTGGTGGGTCAGCTTTTGTTCAATAATCTGTTTACCATCTTTTTCAGCAGCAAGATCAAGCAGGGTCCTGGCTACCCGACCATAGACATCCATCAGGGCAAGGTTCTTGACACTATCGGTGAGCCCGCGCACCTGGCGGGTTAAATTACGTATCAGGTTAAAGGCGAGCTCTGAATTTTCTGCCAGGCACTGCTTGAAGTTCTGCTTGGAGATAATCATGACCTTGGTCGGCTTTAAGGTCATCACCGACGCAGAGCGGGGTTGATCATCGACCAGTGCCAACTCACCGAAGTATTCACCCGGACCAAGTATATTCAGAATCACTTCCTTACCAGTCTCGTCACTGGCATAGACCTTTACCTCGCCTTCTAAAATGACATACAGCGAGTCGGTCTGATCCCCTTCGTTGATCAGAATCGAATTGGCAGGATAAGTACGCGTGTGCGTATGCTCGGTGAGTAAGTGAGCATCACTCGGCTCCAGTTCTGAGAACATATATACCTGATGTAGCATGTCCGACCTCGTCTAATCGTTTCTCCAGCTAGCGTCCACCTGACAGGTTACACTGCTGGCGCACAACGAAAAACTATATGCAATCCCTGCACTCTTCGAAGCATACAAATACGATCTTTTTTAGGACAGGCACTCAAGTGCCTACCCGCTTCTCCACCGAAAGGATTAGTGAAAATCCCTGATCTAACTATTTATTATATAAACAAGCATATATTATTTAGTCTGTTAAGTCATGAAAACGGGTCACAATCCCGAACCAGGCCACGAACCAATCACATGCATAAAATGCAAAAACAACATTCTAATTATTTATTTAGTTCCCCACATAGCCGAACTCTGTTCGTGGCGATGCTGGTCATCATCGTTGGCCTGGTGACGGCCATCAGTCCCTTCGGTCGCTGGCTGGAGGAAGATATTGGTCTACCCTGGTTGTTTCAGTTACGCGGAGAGCTTCCAACACCCAATGAGGTAGCCGTGATCAGTATTGACCAAAATTCCGCCAGGGAACTTAATTTCCCCGCCAAGCCACGTAAGTGGCCCCGCCACTATCACGGGATGCTGGTTGGGCAGTTAACTGCCCATGGTGCCACGGCGATTGGCTTTGACATCATTTTTGATGAACCACGCAACCCCGAACACAACCAACAGTTCGCCAGGGCAATGCAACAGGCCAACAACGTCGTGTTGTTTCAATACCTTCGCCAGGAAATCGCCAAGGATAATCTCAACGGCCTCGTCCAGGGCCGTATCGAAAAGCTGGTTTCCCCCATACCAATCCTCGCAGAAAGTGCTCACGGACTATCGCCTTTTCCCTTGCCCAAAGTTCCGGCCAAGGTGAACCATTTTATCCTGTATAAAGAAAGTCTCGGTAACATGCCGACCCTGCCGGTGACCATGCTGCAATTGTATGCCCGCTCAGTACATGGCGATCTCGTTGAGCTAATCAATCAATTCGAACCAGCTATCGCAGATAAAATACGCCGAAAATGGGGCAACGACACCTCTGACCGAAACCAGCACCAGGGTATCCAGCACATCGTGAGTCATCTCCGAGATGTTTTTCGACAGCACCCTGAGCTTGGCGAAAAAATAAAGATGCAACTTGCTCAGTCCGAATCAAATTATTCGTCACGTCAGTTAAAACAGATCAAAGCGCTGCTTTATATCTATACAGCTCCGGAAAGTTTATATCTTAACTTTTATGGCGGTTATGGCTCAATAAAAACCATACCTTATCATCAGGTACTCAGCTCGGACCCCGCACAACCGACCATCGATGTAAAAGATAAGGCCGTCTTTGTTGGTTTTTCCGAACAGTTCCAACCGGCACAAAAAGACGGTTTTTACACGGTATTTACCGAGGAAAACAGCGGTTCGGATATCAGTGGGGTGGAGATCATCGCCACCGCCTTTGCCAACCTGCTTGAGCAAAATGCGATTACTGTTCCAGATGGTCACACAGAAATCCTGCTGCTGGTTGCCTGGGCGATTCTGATAAGCGTTGTGTTACGCTTTGGTTCGGCACTGATTCAGCTCCCAATCACCATCCTGCTTGCCCTTGGCCATGGTGGCGTTGTTTATTACAGTTTTGTCGTGCACGCCTTCTGGTTGCCTTTTTTAACCCCCATCATCATTCAGTTACTGTTGGCCAGCCTGGTCACCTTTTTGTGGAAATATCGTCAGCTACATCATGAACGGCAGATCATTCGCGAAGCATTTGGCTATCACCTGCCGATTGAAGTGGTTGATCAAATTGCGGAAGGGGTCAATCATGTCA